>JBKPMF010000094.1:0-25011 GCA_046732015.1 Actinomycetota bacterium | reverse complement strand
CCGTGGTGATGTGCGTGATGGCGCTCGTCGCCACATCCACCTCGCACACCGCCGTCGCCGTCGTGATCGCGCTGACGTTCGTCAACAACACCTTCACCGCGCCCTACTACCCCGCCGTCACCGCGTTGACCCCGTCGGTGGTGCCCGAACGCGACCTCGCGGCTGCCAACGCGCTGGCCGGCACGATCGACAACTTCGCACTGGCGTTCGGGCCGGGCCTGTCGGCGATCCTGCTCCTGCTCGGGCCGGCGCCGATCGCGATCGCGTTGAACGGGGTCACGTTCCTGGTCTCGGCGTTCCTGGTCGCCCGGATGCATGTGTCGGGCAAGGTGGGTGAGGTCGACGCCGAACCGGGCCTGCTGTCACGGATGGTCGCGGGCGCGAAGGCGATCCACGGTTCGAGCCAGGCCACGCTGTTGATCGGGCTGGGATTCGTGTTCGGCCTGACGTTCGGCCAGGAGGTGGTGCTGTACGGACCGATCGCGGAGGGGTCGCTGGGGATCGGCGTCGACGCGACCGGCCTGCTGTTCGCGATGCCGGGGATCGGCGGGATCCTGGTCACGGCGCTGGCGGCCAGGCTGGCCGCGCGCTCACACACCTCCGGGATCCTTACCGCGGCGGTGTTCCTCGGCGGGGTGCCGCTCACCCTGCTCTCCTTCATCCACAGCCCGGCTTTCGCGTTCGCCCTGCTGATGGTGGAAGGCGCGGCGGTGATCGTGGCTGACGTCATCACCACCACGACGCTGCAGCGCGTCGTGCCCAACGATCGAGTGGGCAGCGTGTTCGGGATCCTCGGCGCCGCCACGGTGATCGGCATGGTGATCGGCTCGTTGGTGGCGCCCGCGATGATCGAGATCTTCGACCTGTCGATCGCGACCGCCTTCGCCGGTGGACTCCTGCTGGTCGTCACGCTGCTGATCCTGCCCAAGGCCCGCGGCATCGATCGCACGGCGGCTGCGCGGGCTGAGGAGCTGGCGCCACGCGTCGCGTTGCTCGAGCAGTTGGGGATCTTCGAAGGCACCTCGCCCCAGCAGTTGGAGGCACTGGCCGCCACCCTGTCCGAGGAGTCGGTGAGCGCCGGGACGATCGTGATCCGCGAGGATGACGAGCCAGACGACCTGTTCGCGGTGGTGACCGGTTCGATGGAGGTGCTCACCGGCACCGGTGTCGAGGCACACGTCGTCGCCACGCTGGTGGAGGGTGACTATTTCGGGGAGATCGGCCTGCTGGAGCATCGTCCACGGACGGCCACCGTGGCGGCGGCCACCGATGCGACGCTCTATCGGATCCCCGGCGAGGACTTCCTGCGCATCGTCAACGAGAGCCCTCGCATCTCCCCGACGTTGGTCTCGGTCGTGGCCAACCGCCTCGCCGCCTCGAACCCCTACGAAGAGCTAGGCCATTCCTGAGAGCGGACCGAGACCGCGGACCTGAAGATGCGGAAAGGCCGCCCGAGGGCGGCCTCCCGATGGATCCGAACGCTGGGGTCAGTGCTTCTTCTGACCCTCCACGTCGTCCTCGTCGATGTGGCGCCCGAGGCGCATGCCCTCGGTGTCGTCCTCGGCCAGGTGCTTCTTCATGCCCTCGGTGTCGTCCTCGGCCAGGTGCTTCTTCTGGCCTTCGACGTCATCCTCGGCAAGATGCTTCTTCTGGCCTTCGACGTCGTCCTCGGCCAGGTGCTTCTTCTGGCCTTCGGTGTCATCCTCGGCCAGGTGCTTCTTCTGGCCTTCGGTGTCATCCTCGGCCAGGTGCTTCTTCTGGCCTTCGGCGTCGTCCTCAGCCAGGTGCTTCTTCTGGCCTTCGACGTCCTCGTCCGTCTCTGCCTGGCGCTCCTGGTCCGACATTTCCGACCCCTTTCCTGGGTGGGAGTCCTTCTTCCGGACTCACTTTCCTCCTGGATACTCCCGCCTGCAAGCCCTCGTGACTGTCGGGTAGGCGACAGCGGCCCTGTCGGATTCCTGACAGGGTTCCCCTCCCACCCTCGGGCCGGGTAGCATCGCGCCCCATGGCAGACGAGGCCCGACCCTTCGACGAGCTGGCGCAGGCGGCCGCTGACCTCGGGCCTGCCATCGAACCACCTGGCTACCAGGACCTGCTGGTGTGGATCGTCAACACGGCCCGGGAGGTCACCGGAGCCGAGGCGGCGTCGATCGCCGTCCTTAACCCGCGCGAGGAGACCCTGCGGTTCGTCGCGGCGTCGGGCACGGCGGGCGACCAGGTCGTGGGCATCGAGATGGACGCCGGCCGGGGCATCGCCGGCTGGGCGCTCGCGTCGGGCCAATCGATCACGATCTCGGACGCGCCCAGCGATCCCCGGTTCGCGGCCGACGTGGCCGCCAAGACCGGGTACACCCCGCGCTCGGTGTTCGCGATCCCCCTGGAATCGGATGCCGGCACGATGGGTGTGATGGAGATCCTCGACGCCGAGGAAGGTCGCGACCACGCTGAGAACGAATCCCGTGTCGTCACCACGCTGGCCTACCAGGCCGCGGTCGCGATCGAGACCATGACCCTGTTCCGGGACCTGGGCCGCGTGTTGTTCCGCGCGGCGGCTCTGGCGGCCGCCGACGATGACGTCGACGTGAAACAGGCGCTCGAACAGGTCTCCGAACGCGCTCGCGGTTCGAGGAGGGCGCTGGCCGACATGCTGGAGATCTTCTACGAGATCGGCCGCCTCGGGCCCGAAGAGCGCGCCGCCGCGACCGACCTGCTGGACACGTTCCTCCGATACTCGCAGGGAACCAGAGGCTAGCGATGCGACCGGCATGGTCCTGGGCGTTCCAACCCGGAGCCCTCAGAGACGTCGAGCTCGACATCCCCAGCGAGATCACGCCCGAGTGGGCCTGGGGCGGCAGCACCGGTGCCGGCGTGAAGGTGGCCGTCCTCGATTCGGGCATCGACGCCTCGCATCCGTGGGTCGGCAGCGTCGAAGGTGGGGTCGCCCTCGAGTACGACCCGGACGCCGCGGGCGGGGTCCGGTTCGAGGAAGGACCGCACGACGATCTCTACGGTCACGGCACGGCGTGTGCCGGGATCATCCGCAGGCTCGCACCGGAGTGCGGGATCTACAGCGTGCGGGTGTTGGGCAGCAAGCTGACCGGCAAGGGGTTCGTGTTCGCGGCGGGGTTGGATTGGGCGCTGCGGGAAGGCATGCGCGTCGTGAACCTGTCGTTGTCCACCGGCAAGCGCGACTACTACTCGGTGTTCCACCGATTGGCCGACGAGGCGGTGTTCAAGCGGGTGATGCTGGTGTGCGCGATCAACAACATGCCGGGTCCGAGCTTCCCCGCGCAGTATTCGTCCGTGTTCTCGGTCGCCTCACACGACGATGTCGGCGATCCGTTCGCCTTCGACTTCAACCCGAAGCCACCGGCCGAATGGGGGGCGCCCGGGATCGACCTCGAGGTGCCGTGGTTGGACCGCAAGACGATCGTGGCGACCGGGAACTCCTTCGCCGCGCCACACATCAGCGGGATCCTCACGCTGATCTTGGCCAAGCACCCCGAGCTCACGCCCTTCCAGGCCAAGACGGTGTTGATGGCACTGGCGAGGAACGTGCACGCGTGAGCGCCCTCAGAGGTGCGCCGGCACGGGACGGCGATCCATGACGTACTCGATCGTGGCCCGCGACCCGGCGACCGGCCGTTTCGGCGTGGCCGTGCAGTCCCACTGGTTCGCGGTGGGTCGGATCGTGCCGTGGGCCGAGGCCGGCGTGGGGGCCGTGGCCACCCAGTCCTTCGCCGAGGCCTCGTACGGGCCGCTCGCGCTCGACCTGATGCGTCGCGGGAAGTCCGCCCGAGAGGCCATGGACGCCCTGCTGCTGGTCGACGATGAACGGGAGGCGCGGCAGGTGGCGATCGTCGGTGCAGCCGGCGACGTGGCCACCCACACCGGCGAGGAATGCCTCAGCCTCGCCGGTCATCGAGCCGGCGACGGCTACAGCGTGCAGGCCAACATCATGGAGCGTGACTCGGTGTGGCCGGCCATGGCGCAGGCGTACGAGAGCGCCGGCGGAGACCTGGCCGATCGCCTGTTCGCCGCCCTCCGAGCCGCGCAGGCCGAGGGCGGCGACCTCCGGGGCATGCAGTCCGCCGCGATCCTGGTCGTGGAGGCGGAGCCCACGGGCAAAGAGTGGGTGGATCGCGTCCTCGATCTCCGGGTCGAAGACCACGAGGCTCCGCTCGATGAGCTCGAGCGGCTGATCCGTCGGTGGCGCGCCTACGGTCACGCCGAACTCGCGGAGGAGGCGGAGCTCTCCCAGGACGCCGACCGCGCCCTCACCCTCCGGCTGACCGCTCTCGAGATCGAACCCGACAACCCGGAGATGGCCTTCTGGGCGGCGGTGGCGCTGGCCGACGCGGGACGCACCGAGGAAGCGCGCACCGCCCTGCAGCCGGTTCGACGGGTGGGCGATCGTTGGGCGGAACTGCTCCGGCGGTGCATCGCCGAAGGCGCGCTGGAACTCGACCCCGGGACCGCCGAGATGCTGACCGCCGAACTCGAGGGTCGTTCCTGAGACGTCAGCCGTTATCGCTCGGCGCGATGCTGGAGCGAGGCCAGGTCCAAGATCACGACCTCGCGACCGCGGAGCTGCAGGTACCCACGCATCTCGAAGTTCTTCATCGTCTGGTTCACGCTCTGGCGCGATCCGCCGACCATCTCGGCGATCTCGGTCTGCGACAGGGGCAGCTCGAGCACGGTGGTCTCCCCGTCCACGTGCCCTTCCCGGACGGCCAGGTGCACCAGGCACTTGGCCACGCGCCCGGCAAGGTCGAGGAACACCAGGTCGCTGGCCTGCTCGGTGATCCGGCGCGCGAGGTCGCCCAGGGCGCGCAGGAGCGCGTCAGCGACGGCCGCGTTGTGATGGACGGCGTCGAGCAACGTCGTGCGATCGAGTGAGAGCAACACCGTGGGTTCCAGGGTGGTGGCCGAGGCAGAGCGCACATGACCGTCCACGGCGGAGAGTTCCCCGAAGGCATCGGGCGGGCGCAAGGTCGCCATCACCATCTCGCTGCCGTCATGGGAGGAGACCCACACCTTGACCAATCCCTCGGCCACCACGTAGAGGGTGTCGCCGGGATCGCCCTGGTAGAAGATCGTGCGGCCCTTCTCGAACCGCTGCCGGACCGCTCGGTCTCCGAGCGTGGCCAGCACCTTGGTGTCGAGGCCGGAGAACAGGGACGAACTCGCGAGCAGCCGTCCGTTGTCCTCGGTGGTCATCAGCCGCGGCTGGGATGACGGTCGCGCAGGTTGCGGATCCGCGCGCTGAGCTCGACCAGCAACGCCCGCATCATCTCGGGATGCTCGTCCAGCAGACGGTTGAAGTTCCAGGCCGGGATCGCCAGCGTGGTCAGCGGCCCGCTGGCCGTGACGGTCGCCGAACGCGGCTGGCCGTCGATCAGCGACATCTCGCCGAAGAAGTCCCCCGGGCCCATCGTGTTGACGACCTCACCACCGGTTGACGCGTCGGCCTCCCCGGTGAGGATCAGGTGGAACCCGACGGCCGACCGATCCTCCTCCATGACGAACTCGCCGTCTTGGTGATGAACCTCTTTGGTGATCTCGGCGACCCGCGCCAGGTCCTTATCCGAGAACCCCTGGAAGAGGGGAACCGCCTTGAGGGCCTGCATCTTCTCCTCGTCAGCCATGGGGCCTCCCTGCGTGGATCCGCTTGGTCGTGTCGGCAGCATAGCCCGGGACCTGGACCTCGGGAACCGGGGCGAGCGGACCGCGGGTGGATCGGACCGGGAAGACGAAGAACCCGGGGCCTCGCCCGCGAGGGCCCCGGGGACTTCGATGGCCGTGGGTTCAGGGGGGTCCAGATCCCGCGAGCCTCACGACATCGTGACGCTCGGGCGCGCCCGAGCTGTCAGCCAGCGGACATCGCGGGTGTCAGCTTGCCGACAGGGTGCCGGCTGGGTGCTCAGTACTCGTAGAAGCCGCGGCCGCTCTTGCGCCCGAGGTGGCCGGCGTCCACCATCCGTTGCAACCGGGGCGGGGGCGCATACATCGGATCGCGGAACTCCGCATGGAGCACATCGGCGATCTGCAACACCGTGTCGAGCCCGATGAAATCGGCCAGCTTCAACGGACCCATCGGATGGTTCATCCCCAGGGTCATCGAGACGTCGATGTCCTCGCGGGTGGCGAACCCCTCGTCGTAGAGGCGGATCGCCGCACAGACGTACGGGATCACCAGCCGGTTCACGATGAAGCCGGCGTGGTCCTTGGCGATCACCACGGTCTTGCCCAGCCGCTCACCGAACCCACGCGCGAACGAGACGGTCTCCTGGCTGGTCGACAGCGAGGGCGTCAGCTCCACCAGCTTCATCACCGGCGGTGGGTTGAAGAAGTGGATCCCGATCACGCGGTCGGGACGGCCGGTCGCCGCGCCGAGCGTCGCGATCGGGATGGACGACGTGTTCGAGCCGAGCACGACCTCGGGTCGGACGATCGCATCGAGCGTTCGGAAGGTGTCGAGCTTGATCGAGGGGTCCTCGGTCGCGGCCTCGATCACGAGGTCGGTGTCGCCGAAAGCCGCGAGATCGGTCACCCCTCGGACACGGGCCAGGAGCGCGTCGCGATCGTCCGGCGTGAGCTTGTCGCGCTCAACCGCCTTGGCCGTGGATGCCTCGATCCGAGCGTGCCCGGCGGAGACCAGGTCCTGGGTCGGCTCGACGAAGGTGACGTCGATGCCAACGCGCGCGGCGATCTCCACGATGCCCGAGCCCATCAGCCCGCAACCCACGACCCCTATGGTCCGAATGTCCCCAGATTCCACGGTCCTCTTCCTGTCTGCGATGTCCGGAGCCAGCCTACAATCGTGGCCATGCACGACGGGAACGCGCGGCGCACCGGAGTGATCCTCGGCGTGGCCGCTGCTGGGCTGCTGCTGGGACACTGGCTCACCTATCTGCTCGACGTCTCCTCGCACGCCAGGGACCAGGTGCTGCAGGCCACCGGCCACGGCTACCTCACCACGGCGGGGCGCCTGGCCGCGGTGACCGCCGCGGCCTCGCTGGCGATCGTCTTCCTGGGACGCCTCACCCGACGGGAACCAGGAGCTCCCTTCACCGCCATCGCGGGCCGGCTCGCCGCCGTCCAGATCTCGGCCTTCGTGGCGATGGAGATCCTCGAACGCCTGGGCGCCGGGGCGCCGATGCACGACCTCACCACGATCCTGCCCGTCGGCGTGTCGGCCCAGGCGGTGGTGGCCCTCGCCGGAGCATGGCTGCTGCGCATGGTCCTGCACGCGGCCGACGTCGCCGGTTCGCTCGCGAGGCCGCTGCCGGCCACCCTTCCTCGTGCCGAGCGGATCCTCGCGCCCGCCGTGTTCGCGCCGCCCCGAGGGTTGTGGCTCCAGCGCCGCTCCTCCCGGGCTCCGCCCCTGCCGTCGTGAGCTGAAGTCGTCCTCGCCGGCCCTCCGGGACCGGAGAGGACTCCATCACGACGAAGGGAGATCCTTCATGCGACGTTCCACGTTCCGGCTGGCGGCGCTCTGCGCCGCCGTCGCGATACTCGTCCTCATCCCTGCCGGCGCCGCGTTCGCGCACGGCCACGCGTCCCAAGGCGATCTGGAGATGGAGATCGGGTTCGCCACCGAGCCCGCGTACACCGGCCAGCCCAACGCCGTGCAACTCCTGCTGGTACACGACGGCCACCCCGTCACCGACCTCAAGACCGGCGACGTGACCGTGGAGGTGACGTTCGGCGATCAGACCTCCGAGCCCATGGACATGGAACCGGGGTTCTTCTACGAGGACGGCACGCTGGAATCCGGTGAACCGGGTGAGTACCTCGCCAACTTCGTCCCGTCCCAGGCCGGCGACTACACGTTCCACTTCACGGGCACGGTCGATGGCGAGAAGGTGGACGAGGAGATGACCTCGAGCCCGAAGACGTTCTCGTCGGTGGTGTCGCTGAGCGACGCGGCGTTCCCGCCGGTCGACGCGCCCACCAACGAGGAGCTCGCCTCCCGGATCGACCAGGAATCCACCAGGTCGGCCGACGCGATCGATGCGGCGACGGCCGCGGCGGCGAGCGCCGAGGATGCGGCCTCCAGCGCCAAGACGGTGGGGTTGATCGGCGTGGTGCTCGGCGCGCTCGGCATCATCGCCGCGATCGCCGCGCTGGCGGTCGGTCGGAAGCAAGGGTAGTCACGACGATGCTCGCTCACGCAGGCGCGGCCGACGAATCGCTGTCCGTCGTCCTGCTGTTCGCCGGCCTGTGGGTGGGATGGATCGGGTGGTCCCGCCTGAAGGGCCGGGGGTTCCCACGCCTGCCCACCGCCGGCGCGGTGGCGTTGCTCGGCGTGGGGATCGCGCTGGCGATCAGCGCGGCGATCGTGCCCCGGATGCTGTTCCCAGCCAACAACCCGGTCGCGCTGCCGTCCGCGCCCAGCGGACCCCGCCCTGCATCGACCGCCACCTTGTCGTTCGACGAACCGAAGAACGGAGCGGTCGAGGACGGGGACCGCCTGGAGGTGGTGCTCACGCTCGAGGGTGGGCGCATCGTCGAGGCGGCCAGCACCGACCTCACCCCCGACACCGGTCACGTGCACATCAGCCTGGACGGCAAGCTGATCTCGATGACCTACGGTCTGGTGCAGGAGGTGGACCTGACGACGCTGGCGGCGGGCGACCATGCGCTGGAAGCCGAGTTCGTCGCGGCCGACCACGGCCCGTTCTCGCCCCGGGTCACCACCACCGTGCACTTCACCACGGAGGGGCCATGAACCGCGCGTGGATCCGGCGTTCGATCGTGGTGCTCGTCCTCGGCGTCCTGCCGGTCGCCCTGCTGGCCGGCCCAGCGACCGCTCATGCCGAACTCGAGTCCTCCGACCCGGCGGCCGGCGTCGTGCTCGACCAGGCGCCCTCCCAGGTCACCATCGTCTTCACCGAACCGCCGGACCTGGCGTTCTCGGCCATCACGGTGCTCAACGCCGGCGGTCAGGAGATGCAGTCCGGACCGGCCGTCGGAGGCGATGCCCCTCGTTCGCTCGCGGTGCCGCTGCCGGCCGACCTGCCCGACGGCGTGTACACGGTCTCCTGGACCGTGGTCTCGTCGGCCGACGGCCATGCATCGGCCGGCTCGTTCGCCTTCGGCGTCGGCGTCGACCCCGCATCGGTGGGTCCGGCGCAGACCCAGCAGTCGTCGACCCCGACGCCCTCTGCGGCTTCGGTCATCGGCAAGGCGATGCTGTACGTCGGCATCCTGCTCTCGATCGGCGTCGCGCTCGCCGGCTTGTGGACGATCGGCCCGGCCATGCCTGGCCGGCGGTCGATCGCGCTGGCCGCCGGTGGCTTCGCTGCGGCCGGAGCGATCGTGATGTTGTTCGCCGAACGTTCCTCGCTCGACGTCTCTTTGGGCGATCTCCTGTCCTCCGATACCGGCCGGGCCTACGTGTGGCTCCTGGGCGCTTCGCTGGTCGTCCTGGTGGCGGCGATCGCGGTCGTTGCCTCGCCGGCCCGTTGGGGGTTCGTGCTCCTGGGCCTGGCCGGCATCGTCACGGCGGCGGCCCGAGCCGCTGGTGGGCACGCGGCGGCGGCCTCCCCGGCCTGGTTCCAGGAGGCCATCCAGACCGTGCACATGGTCGCGGCGAGCGTGTGGGTCGGTGGCTTCGTGCCGATCCTGGTGCTCCTGCGGGCCCGCCGCCGGGCCGAGGAGTCCCCGCCGATCGACGAGGTTCGGCGGTTCTCCTCCGCGGCGGGCTGGGCGGTCCTCGTCGTGGTGGCCACCGGGCTGGTCCGCGTGGTCAACGAGGAAGGCGGACTGGGCTCGGTCTGGTCGAGACTCACCGACAGCTCGTACGGGACGACACTGATCGTGAAGGTGTCGGTGGTCGTGGTGGTCATCGCTCTCGGCGCCTGGAACCGGCTGCTCTCGATCCCGCGCCTCGCCGACGGCGACCGGCTGCTCTCCCGCGTGATGACCGCCGAGGCGGCGGGCGCCCTCGTGATCGTCGTCACCACCGGGCTCCTCACCGGACTGAACCCTGAACCGCCCGAACCCCAGGCGCCGTCCACCCCCGCCTCGATCTCGGCTTCCGGGAGCGACTTCGCCACCACGACGCGGATCGCGCTCACCGCCACGCCGGGGTTGGCCGGGCCCAACGATTTCAGCGCCGACGTGACCGACTACGACACCGGGGAGCCGGTCGTCGCGACCGGTGTCCGCCTGCGCTTCGAGCCCGTGGGGCGGTCGCAGGTCGCCACGAGCGAGCTGGACCTCGTCCAGACGGGTTCGGGGGCGTGGACGGGCAGCGGCGCGCAGCTCTCGCTCGCCGGCGTATGGGACGTCACCGCCCAGGTGCAGTCCGGTTCCAGCACCACCGAGGTCCCGTTGGTGCTCACCACCCGGCCCCCGGGCGGTCAGCAGGTCAGCGTGGCGTCGCAGGAGGGCCTGCCCGACATCGTGACCATCACCCTGGCCGGAGGGCTGCAGTTGCAGTGCTACGTCGATCCGGGAACGTCCGGCGGCAACGACGTCCATGTCACGGCATTCGACGCGTCGGGCTCGGAGCTCCCGCTCTCCGATCTGGTGGTCGTGCTCACGCCCGAGGGCGGAGACCCGCGGGCGCTTCCGGACAAGCGCCTCTCGGCCGGCCACTTCTCGGCGCCGGTCACGCTCGACGCCGGTTCCTACCGGATCGACGTGATCGCCTCGGCCAAGGACGCGTCCATCCTGCAGGGATGGTTCCCACAGGACGTCGCCGATGCGTAGGGTGTCGGCCATGCGAGGACGCGCGATCGTGAGCCTGGTGATGACCGCCGCGCTGTTGGCGGCCTGCACCTCCGACCCCGCTCCCCCGGATGGCTCCGGCGCCACCTCGGTCTCACCCGCCGCGGACCGGCCATCGAGCACCGCCAGCATCGCGATCGTGAGTCCGAAACAGAGCGAGGTGATCCACGGTTCGACCGCCCAACTGAAGGCCAAGCTCACCGGCGGCGAGATCGTTCAGCAGACCAGCACCGATCTGCAGCCCGACCAGGGACACCTGCACGTCATCTTGGACGACCACCTGGTGACGATGACCGCTTCCACCGACACCATGCTCACGGACCTGACGCCCGGTGAGCACATCCTCGAGGTGGAGTTCGTCGCCAACGACCACGCGCCGTTCGATCCCCGCGTCCTCGCCAAGGTCACATTCGAGGTGCAGGGATGAGCCGCGCTCCCGCGCGCCCGGCGGACCAGACCGCGCCCGCCGCATGGATCCTGGTCGTGGCTGGTCTCGCCACGATGCTCCTGCGCCCGCAGCTCGTGACCCTGACCGGGTCGAGCCGGGTGGTCGCGCTGGGGGCGGTCTGCGCCTCGTTGCTGGTGGGATGTCTCCTGGTGCCGATCGCACCCGACCGAGACCAACCCGGACTCTCGCCGTGGGCCGGAACGATGATCGGCCTGGGCGCGGTCGGCCTCGCCGCGTTCGTGTCCGGTCCGCTGATCAGGATGCCCTTCGCGGCGTGGGCCCTGCCACTGTCCGTGCTGGCCGCGGTGGCCGAGGAGGCGTTGTTCCGGAGGGTGGCCTACGGGTGGCTCACGCGATGGGGCGTGGCCGTGGCGATCGTCGGCTCGGCGGTCATGTTCGCCGCGGTGCACGTGCCGTTGTACGGCACGGCGATCCTGCCGGTCGACCTGGGCGCCGGCCTGCTGTTGGGATGGCAACGCTGGGCCACCGGAACCTGGACGGTGCCGGCCGTGACGCACGCGGCGGCCAACGTGTTGGCCACGGTGATGCGATGAAACGGCCGGCGGCCATGCTCATGGGGTTCGCGCTCCTTGCCGCCGCGTGTACCGCCGCTTCGGGCACCAGCGACGATCCGATCGTGATCGGTGCGATCTACCCCTTGTCGGGGACCCAGGGTCCCGGAGGCGTCGACGAGCATCGTGGGGTGATGCTGGCCGCCGAGCTCGCCGACGACGACGGTGGGGTGGGCGGTCGCCAGATCGAGGTCCGCTCCCTGGATGTCGGCACGGCCGATGCGGCGCCGGGCGCCGTCGCTGAACTCGACACCGAAGGCATCGACCTGGTGATGGGGAGCTATGGGAGCACGATCTCAGCGCCCGCCTCCGCGACAGCGGCCGACCGTGGGATGTTCTTCTGGGAGACCGGCGCGGTGGGGATGCTCGGCCCGGAGTCCGATCAGGGCGGGCTCACCTTCCGTGTGCCGCCCACCGGCGGGGTGCTGGGCAGGTCCGCGATCGACTACATCGCGGACCAGGTCGCGCCAGGGGTCCCGCACGGCGACGATCTGCGCTACGCCGTGACGTACGTGGACGACGTCTACGGTCGCAGCGTCGCCGCCGGAGCGTTCGCCGCGATCGACCGGCGGAGCCTCACCGACGTGGGGCACTTCGCCTATGACTTCCGAACCGTGGACATGCGGGCACTCGTGCGGAAGGTGGCGGCCGCCAAGCCCGATGTCCTGTTCGTCTCGGCCTACCTCGACGATGCGATCGCGCTTCGACGCCAGCTCGTGCGCCAGCACGTGCCGCTGGTGGCGAACATCGGCACGTCCTCCAGCTACTGCATGCCGGCCTTCGGGGCGACCCTGGGCAAGGACGCGGTCGGCGTCTACGCATCGGACAAGCCGTCCGCCACCTCGATCGATCCATCGGGTCTCCTGCCCGGCGGCGCGGCGCTCCTCGAGCGAGCCAACGACGCCTACCGGCAGCGCTGGGACGAGGACATGAGCCCGGCGGCCCTCGCCGGCTTCTCGGCGGCGTGGGCGTTGTTCACCGACGTGTTGCCGCGGGCGACCTCGATGTCGGCCACGGACGTCGCCGATGCGGCGCGCACCTCGGACATCCCGGTGGGCTCTCTGCCGAACGGGAGCGGCCTTCGGTTCGGCGCACGAGGCACGGCCCAAGCCGGGGACAACCTGGCAGCGGCGAGCGTGATCTGGAAGTGGGTCCGACCCGGCGAAGCCGCGGTGATCTGGCCGAAGGCGTTCGCGACCGACGCCATGGATCCCACCACCGTGGGCGCCTGGTGACCCGCCGGCCCCTCCGCGCGCTCGGGACGGGCCTGGTGATCGCGGGCCTGTACGCGGCCCTCGCGGCGCTGTCGGGTTCGATCTCCCCACTGGCGCGCGGCCCACTCCTGGACGGTCTCGCTCCGGTGAACTACCGATGGGTGGCACCACCCCCGGAACTCGAGTCGACGAACCAACAGCCCACGTCGGGCACCTTCTCGCTCCAACTCGGCCCGGACGGGGTCAAGAGCAAGGTGGTGTTCACGTCCGACAACCAGGTCACCGTGATCGTGGCCGAGGGATCGATCGCCGCAGCCCCGGGCCAACGCTCGGTCGACCTGAGCGTCGTGCCGTTGGATCCCGCCACCCTGCCTCCGCCGGGCAACGACCTCACGGTGTTCGGCAACGCCTACGCGATCACCGCCACCTACCAACCGTCCGGCAAGGAGATCGCGGAGGTTGATGCACCGCTGGACGTGATCTTGGTCTATCCCGCGACCGCCACGCTGCACGCGAACAGCCACGAGATGCTCTTCAGCTCCGACGGACAGACGTGGCAGCCGCTCGACAGCTCGGATTCGACCGCTCTGCAGCAGTCCGAAGCCAACGTCCCAGGGTTCGGCACCGTGACGGTGGCCGGTGTGCTCGGTGCTTCGCCGTCGGCGTCGACATCGGAGTCCGGACGCACCACGCTCGCGATCGTGCTCCTGGTCCTGGCGGGGTGCGCGATGCTGATCGGCATCGGGCTGCTCCTCCGGAGCCGCCGGGCCTGAACGATGATCGCCGGGTTCAGCCGCAGGCGGCCACGAGCAAGGGGTACGGGTTGATCGCGTCTTCGATGATCGAGTAGCCGTAGTAGCTCGTCGGCCAGCTGGGTGGCATCACGTTCGGGTGGAACTCGAAGTGGTCGTGGTAGATGCCGGTGGCATCGCCCGTGTCGCCCACGTACCCGATCACGTCGCCGGCCTGCACCGGGCCGTTGGAGTTCGACGAGAACGCCGACAGGTGCGCGTTGTAGACCGTCCCGTACCGGCCCTCCACGAACACCACGTTGCCGCCCAGCGAGTTGTAGTCCGACCGCGCGTAGCCATCGAAGGGCGCCACGATCGGCGTGCCGCTCGGTGACAGCATGTCCACGCCCTTGTGCAGGTGGTAGCCGCCGGCGTAGCGCGGGGCCCCGAACCCGTCACCGAACGTGCGCGGCCCGTCGACCGGACATCGCTCGAGGACGTCTTCCCAGCCGGCGGGCATCGGCACGGAGCTGTGACCGCCACCGTAGCCCGTGGCCTGCTGGGCCTTGAGCCAAGCCTTGAAATCCTTCTGCTTCTTGCTGACGAGCTGCTCGGCCCGGTTGAGATCGGCCTCGATCTGGGCCAACAGGTCCTGCTGCTCCTGGAAACTCGCCAGGACCGCGTCGCGCGCCTCGGAGGCGGCGGTTTCCTCACGGCGAGCCTTCGACTGGAGGACCTCCAGGGTGGCCTTCGCGGCCTCGAGTTCGTTCTGGGTGTTGCGCACGCTCTGGGCCAGGTCCTCGTCGCTCTGGGCGAGCGCGCCGACGAACTCGATCCGGTCCGACAGATCGGACAGCGTGGTCGAACCCAGCAGGAACTCGACGCTGGTACCCGGGCCCGCCATGAACGCCTCGGCGGCGCGATCGTCGAGGCGGGATTGCACCTGCTCGAGCTTCACGGTGGCGTCGTCGAGCTGCGCCTTCGTGGTGAGGAGGTTGGCCGTGATGTCCTCGAGGCGGGCCTCCGCCTCTTCGACCTCGGCGGACTTGACCGCCAGGTCGGCGCTGATCACGTCGTACCTGGCGCGCGCAGCTTCCACGCGGTCCTGGATGTCCTGACGCTCCTGCTTGGCCTCTTCGAGGGCGTCCTTGGGCGTTGCCGCGCCGGGGATCGCGGCCACGCCGAGTAGCGCCGCGAGCGCGAAGAAGATCGCCACGACTCGGAACGCGATGGGGAAGGAAGGGTGCGTTCTGGTCATCCGGGAAGCTCTACCCATATCGAACCGGGGGAAGGTTGGCAACCCGGCCGACGCCCGCAAGGCTCCCCCACGTCTCCGGTTGTTGCAACCATCCTCGGACGCTGTCGCCCGGTGCTTGAGCCCGCCGGCTACCTCGGGCGCCGGCGCGAGGGATCTATCTGCCCAGGTCAGCGGCCAGTTCTGGCTCTCGCAGCGCCTGGAGGCAGTGATGGTCCTCGAGCGTGCGGCGGGCACCGTCCAGGACCGCCTGGCCCCCGGCCGCGTCCGGGCCGAAGAGGCTTCCTGCCCACCACCGCTGACCCGCCAGCCCGTTCGGCACCCCGCGTGGACCGGATTCGGCCTCGATCGCGGCTTCGGCCTTGATCCGAGCGGTCTCGCGATCGCCCTCGGCCAACGCCAGCACCGATTCCGCCGCCAAGAGCGCCGTCACCGAACCGGGTTCGCCCTCGGCGAGGCGCGCCACGGGGTCGGCGAGGATCTCCCGTGCGCTCGCCGTGTCGCCCTGCATGGACAGGACGCGGGCGAGTTCGGCGGCCGTCCAGGTGACCAAGGCACGCTCCTGGAGGTCCCGGCACAGGATGAACGCCTCGCGGGCATCGATCTCGGCATCGTCGAGCCGGCCCGCCACCCGATGGACCGCCCCACGGTCTCCCAGCGCGCTGGCGAGCTCCCATCGGGCTCCCAGCTCACGGAACGTGCGGATCGCGAGTTCGGCATGCTCCAACGCCTCGTCCAGCCGGAGCAAGCGCCGCAGCGAGGCCGCCACCGTCTCATGGGCGACCGCCGACGTGAACGCCTGGTTGGCCTCCTCCCCCACCGCGAGAGCCTCCAGCGCGATCGCCAACACCTCTTCCTCGTCGCCCACGGTCGCCAGCACGTTCGCGATGCCCACGAGCGAGCGAGACTCGGCCCATGCGTCACGGCGCTCGCCCGAACGCGCGACGTCGAGCGCCTCGCGGAACATCACCTCGGCACGGTCGAGCTCGTTGTGGCGGAACGGCACCCAGGCAGCCATCAGCAGGGTGCGCGCCAGCACGAACTGATCCCCCAACCTACGCGCCGCTTCCAACGAGCGATCGAACAAGGCCGAGGCTCGATCCACGTCACCGTGCAGCGTCATCGTGATGTCGGCGAGGAACCTGGACGCGTGGGCGCACACCCGATCGCTGGTCTCGCCGCCCACCGCGAGCGCCCGGTGAAGCGCCGCCTCGGCTTGATCGAACTCCCCGAGCCAGTACCGAGCCTCGCCCAGCACGCCCAGGATCCAGGCCTCGCGATCGCCCCAGTCCTCGTCGGGGCCTGCCAGCGACAGGGCGCGTTCGTAGAGGTCGGCGGCCGACCGGGACTCGATCCGGCGCCGGGCGATGTCGCCGGCGTGGGCCAGCGCATCCACGGCCCGTTCGGCGATCGCCCGGTCGCGCGGGTTCAGGTCCAGCGACGCCCTGGCCGCCTGCTCCAGATGGAACGCGATCGTGCGCGGGAACCGCTCCAGCTGCTCGTCGGCCGCCAGCTTGTTCGCGACCCGCAGGTGCAGCCGCTGCCGCTCACGCTTGGCGAGCGAGTCGTAGGCGACGTCGCGCAGGATGTCCGAGCCGAACCGCCACACCCCGGGCCGGTCCTCGTCGGGCACCAGCAGCTCCTCGTCTTCGGCCTCCGCCAGCAGCTCCTTTCGGGGTTCCACGATCAGCGACAGCTCGTCGAGGTCGAACCGCCCGCGAGGGAAGACCGATGCCCGGCGCACGAGTTCGCGGGCGCCGGGACTGAGCTGGTCGATCCGCGCGGCGATCACGGCCTGGACGGTGGACGGCAGCAGGCGCTGGGTGGCGGCCGGACCGCTCGGCGGCAGATCGCGTTCCTCACGCCGCAGCATGCCCGCGATCTCCACGACGAAGTAGGGGTTGCCACCGGCGTGGCGAGCCACCCGTTCGGCGTCGTCGTTCGCGAGGTCACCCGCCTCCATCGCGAGCTCCGTGGCGTGCCCCATCGTGAGCGGCTCCACCCACAGGGTCACCGCATCGGCGATCCCGCCCGCCCAGTTGGGCCGGTCCTCCAGGAACTCCCAGCGCGCCACGCACAGCACCATGAGCGGGACGCGTCGGGCCTCCTTCACGAGCTGTTCGATCAGGTCCAGCAAGAGCGGATCGGCCTCGTGCAGATCCTCGAACACCAGCACCACGGGCCCTCGGGAGGCGATGCCCGCCAGCAGCGCCAGCAACCCACGCCGGACCTCCGCCGCGTGATAACGGCCCTCCTCCCCGTCACCGTCGTTGACGCCCAGGGCCAATGCCAGCCGGCGGGCGGCTTCGTCCACGTCGGCGTCGTCCACCCACTGCGCGACGAACGTCCGCAGCAGGTCGGCGACCTCGTCTTCGGGCGCTCCGCGGTCGCGGTCGATCTCGCGGTACACCATCTGGGCCAGCGGCCAGAACGTCACCTCTTCTTCGAACGGGGTGGAGCGCCCGGTCAGCACCTTCACGTCGTCATCGAGCGAGCCGAGGAACGCCTCGACCACGCGGGTCTTGCCGATCCCTGGCTCCCCGAGAAGGGTCACCAGGTGGGCGCGTTCACGGACCTTCGCCCGCTCGAACGTGTCGCTGAGGAGCGCCAGCTCGCGCCGGCGGTTCACCAGATGCAGGGACCGCCGGGTGGGAGCGCCGGCCAAGGACAGGGCCGGCCAGGTGGCCATCGCCCCGTCGATCCCCTTGGCCTGCACCGACCGCACCTGGCCGAAGACCACGCCGTTGCCCACCAGTTGCTTCGTGGACGCGCCGACGAGGACCTCGCCGGGCTCAGCGGCCTGCTGGATACGGGCGCCGATGTTGACCTCGGCCCCGATCACGATGTTGCGGTCCATCGCCGTGCCCACCGCCACCTGTCCGGTGTTGACCCCCACGCGCACCTTGACCGGCATCGAGAGACCCAGGCGGGGCCCGAGCCGCTCGGCCCGGTCCACGATCTCCAGCCCCGCACGAACCCCGCGCAGCGCGTCGTCGTCGTGGAGCAGGGGGACGCCGAACACCCCGAGCACCGCGTCGCCGATGAAGCCCTCGGCTCGGCCCCCCAGGGCGGTGATCTCGTCGGTCACCATCCCGTGGAAGGCCGCGAGTACCTCACGGAAGCGTTCAGGATCGAGTCGTGCCGCAAGCTCGGTGGACCCCGCGAGGTCGACGAACACCACCGTCACCACCCGGCGCTCCGACGCCGGCGCCACGCCCACGGGCGCGCCACAGTTCGGGCAGAAGTTGGCTCCCGGCGGCAACGGCGCGCCGCAACGCGGACAGGGCTCGGTACTCACCCGTGGTACTCGATGATCTGCACGGGGTTGCCGTCGGGATCACGGAACGTCGCGAACCGCGCGAACCCCTCGACCTCGCCGACGAACTCGTCGAACGATGCGCCCCGTTGCTCGAGGAGCCAGCGGGTGCCGTCGAGGTCGTCCACCCGGAAGACCACGGTGGCGCCGCCGCCCGCGCGTTCGTCGGCCCCGTGCAACGCCAGACGGATCGGTCCCGCTTCGAACTCCGCCCACTCGTTGCCGTCACGACGCACGAGCGTGAGCCCCAGGACGTCGCGGTAGAAGGCCACGGCGGCGTCCATGTCGCGGGTCCAGTAGTAGACGTGGTCGACGGGGCCGATCATGCCCCGATGGTCGCAGGCGTCCGGCCGCCCGTCACCCGGAGCTCACCCTTGGCCCAGGATCCTGGCCTTCTGCGCCTGGAACTCCTCTTCGGTGAGCACACCACGGGCCCGGAGGTCGGCGAGGCGCTCGAGTTCGGTGGTGGTCGAGGGCGCGCCCGCAGCGACGGACGGCGCCGGCGTGGCCCGCTGGACGGTGCGGGTCTGATCGGCCTCGCTCTCGTGGTAGATCGTCCGCTGCACCTCTTCCGGATGACGGATGAACTTGAATTCGTTGCGCCCCGATTCGCTGGCGGACTGGATCACCAGGGTGCCCGCACCGACCATCCGCTCGAAGATCCCCTGCTCGAACCGCACGTCGTTGATCTTGTCCAAGGGGATCTCCATCGAACGCTTCGCGATGAAGCCCTCGCGGTGGATCACCCGGCTGCTCGTCACGACGAAATCCGACGTGAGCCACCACACCAGCTTGCGGATCGGATACAGCACCAGGAACACGACCAGGGCGATCCAGACGATGCTCTGCATGACCCCGTCATCGAACACCTTGATGCTGAGCCATCCGGCCAGGACGAGGGCGCCGATGGTGCCGAGTGCTGCCAGGCCGAGCGCGACCGGGTGCGGGCGGAGCTCCAACACGAGCTGTTCGCCGGGGATCAGGAGTTTGCGTGGGAATGCCATGGGGCGGACGCTACCGTCGCCCGCTGGGTGGGGCAACCAGGTCAGCGAAGATGCACGACGTCATCCGACGTCACGGTCCGGCGCGAGCCGTCCGTGTCTTCCAGGATCAAGCCTCCATGGGCGTCGAGCCCCACCGCGATACCCGCGTGACGAACGCCGGCGGCGTCGACCGCCGCCACCCGCCGTCCCAGGGTCGCCGACCGTCGGGTCCATCGCGCGATCACGTCGGCCGCGAACCCGGCGGCTTCCGGCCGGTAGGCGCCCGCGAACGCCGCGAGGAAGGCGCCCAGCAGATCTGTCGCGTCCACGTCGGCGCCGACCCCGGCGGCGCCGACGAGCCCCTCGGGCGGCAAGAGGTTGATCCCCGAGCCGATCACCACCGAGGCGAGACGGTCGCCCTCGACCAGGCTCTCGGCGAGGATCCCGCCCACCTTGTCCTCGCCGGCCATGAGGTCGTTCGGCCACTTGCACCGCACTGCGAGACCTGCCATGCCTTCGATCGCTTCGGCCCATGCGGCGCCGGCGAGCAGGGACAGCAGTCCGGCGTCGACGGGCTCGAGGGCGGGGCGCAGCACCACCGAGACCATGAGCGCCCCACCGGGCCGGTCCTGCCAGGTGCGATCGCGACGGCCACGTCCCGCCGTCTGGTGACCGGCTCCCACCAGGGTCCATTCCGGGGCACCCCCGCGGGCCATGGTCGCCGCCGACGCATTGGTGGAGCCGGTAACCTCATCCCAACGCACGGGGGCGGCTAGTCCTGCCGTTCGCGCCGCCCGTTCGAGATCGACCGAACCCATGAGCGTTTGACTCCCTCCCGGAGTCCGGAGAGTATCGCGGGCCAGTGGGGGGCAGCGGGAGCACAGGCAGCCGATGACAGCAGGACGATGACAACGGGCCGATGACAACGGGGAAACCGAAGGTCCTGATCGCCAACCGCGGCGAGATCGCCGTGCGGATCATCCGCACCTGCCGTGAGCTGGGCATCCCGAGCGTCGCCGTCTACTCCGACGTCGACCGCGATGCCCTGCATGTGGAGATGGCCGACGAGGCGTTCCGGATCGGTCCTGCGCAGGCCTCGCAGTCTTACCTGTCGATCGAGGCCATCCTGGACGCCGCCCGGCAGGCGAAGGCCACGATGGTCCACCCCGGCTACGGCTTCCTGTCCGAGCGCGCTCGGTTCGCCCAGGACGTCACCGATGCCGGCCTCACGTTCGTGGGGCCGTCGGCGAGCGCGATCGAAACGATGGGCGACAAGGCGGCCGCACGCCGGGCCGCCGACGCGGCGGGGATGCCGATCGTCCCCGGCACCCCGGAACCGGTCGACCTGCGGAGTGCCAAGCGGCAGGCCGAACGTATCGGCTTCCCGCTCCTGGTGAAGGCGGCGTTCGGCGGCGGCGGGAAGGGGATGCACGTCGTCCGGGACGCCGCGCACCTCGAGGAAGCGTTGAAGCGCGCTGCCCGCGAGGCGCAGAGCTACTTCGGGCGCCCGGAGGTGTTCCTGGAGCGCTTCGTCGACCGCGCCCACCATGTCGAGGCGCAGATCATCGGCGACATCCACGGCAACCTGGTGTTCCTGGGCGAGCGCGACTGCTCGGTGCAGCGGCGACACCAGAAGCTGATCGAAGAGACCCCGTCCTCCGTGATCGACGAGGCCACCCGCACCCGCCTGGCCGAGGCGTCGATCTCGTTGGCGCGCGAGGCCGGCTACGTCAACGCTGGCACGGTCGAGTGCATCGTCGACGAAGACGGCGACTTCTACTTCCTGGAGATGAACACCCGGCTGCAGGTGGAACACACCGTGACCGAGATGGTGACCGGCCTCGACATCGTCGCGCTCCAGCTCGAGGTCGCGATGGGCGGCACGCTCGACATCGAGCCGCACGCCCAGGGTCATGCGATCCAGTGTCGGATCAACGCCGAGGATCCCGGGCGCAACTTCCTGCCAGGCCCCGGCCGGATCACGCGCTACCGGGAGCCCGCAGGTCCGTTCGTCCGGGTGGACTCGGGCGTGGGTGAAGGCCGCGAGGTTCCGGGCGACTACGACTCCATGTTCGCCAAGCTGATCGTGTCCGCCCCGGATCGCGAGTCAGCGAGACGCCGGATGCTGCGGGCCCTCGACGAGTACGTCGTCGACGGGGTGCCGACCACGATCCCGGTGCAGCGTTGGATCCTGGAGTCCAAGGAGTTCCGGTCGGCCACCCACACCACCACGTGGCTCGAGCGCGCGTTGGCCGACGCCGACCTGCCCGCCCAGGTCGAACTCCAACCCGCGGCGCCGGCGGCGCACGAAGGCCTGCCCGCCGACATCCTGGTCGAGGTGGACGGTCGCCGCGTCCCCGTTCGCATCTTCGACGAGCGGCGCGATGTCGCTCCGAAGGCCCCGGAGGCCCATGAGGCCCACGAAGGGGGCCACATCCACGGCGAGATCCGCGCGCCGATGCAAGGCACGATCGTGAAGGTCCTCGTCGAGAAGGGCCAGGAGATCCGAGCCGGCGAGGTCGTCTGCATCCTCGAGGCCATGAAGATGGAGAACCACATCCCGTCGATGCGCGACGGCGAGGTGAGCGACCTGCCGATCCGGGCGGGCCAGGTGGTGCAGACCGGTCAGACCCTCGCCGTCATCGACTGATCGGGGCCGGGCGGTTCCCCCGAGTGCTCGAAGCCCGGCGGCTCCTCCGGCAGGAAGAGCGAGAACACCGAACCACGTTCGTCGGATCGGGCGAGCCAGAGCCGGCCACCCAGGGTCTCGGCCATCTTCACGCAGATGTACAGACCCAGCCCCGTGCCACCCACCTTTCGCGTGGCCGATCCGTCGACCTGGTAGAAGCGCTCGAAGATCCGCTCACGATGCTCCTCCGGGATCCCCGCTCCCTGGTCGGTGACCGACACGATGATCCCTCCGACGGCCGGATCGGCGACGATCGCCACGTGCGTGTCCGGCGGCGTGTACTTCAAGGCGTTCTCGACGAGGTTCGACAGGATCTGGTGCACCTTGCCCTCGTCCGACCGGATCCGGGGCAGGTTGGGATCGATGCGGACGTCGAACACATGCTCCACGGCTCCCATCCGGAGTTCGTCCACGACGTTGGTGGTGACGCGCTCGACGGAGATCGGCGTGACGGCGAGCGGTTCCACGTGGGTCTCGAGACGGCCCACGACGAGGAGTTGTTCGATCAGGCGGCGAAGTCGGTCGCCTTGACGGTCGGCCGCTTCCAGGAATGCCTCCCGCTGCTCGGGGGGCAGGCCGGAGGACAGCTGCCGCAACGTCTTGATGTAGCCCTGGATCGACGTGAGGGGCGTGCGCAGCTCGTGGGAGACCATGGCCACGAAATCGTCCTTCATGCGGTTGAGCTCTTGTTCCTGCTCCAGCGAGCGCTGGAGTTCCTGGGCGAGTCGCGCGTTCTCCAGGGCCAGACGGGTCCCCCACCACAACGCGACCGCCGGAGCCGCCGCCAGCGGGATCAGCCACAGGCTCTCGTCCACGGCGGCGACCACGACCGGCGCCAACGCCAGCAACGGCAGGGTGGCCTGCGCCTGGAAGACGAGGTCCTTCGCGATGTAGGGACCCATGGCCACACCGCTCGACATCGCGACGGCGACGTCGGTGATGATCGTGTTCAGCAGGAAGAACGTGATGGCCGAGGCGAGGAACGGCAGGATGCTGTCCGAGTTCAGCGTCATCCCGCCGCCGAGTCCGTGATAGACCGCCCCCGCGGCCCCCAGCGACAAGGCGAACTGTCCCGCGTTGAACGCCACCTTCCACAAGCTCTTGTGCAGGAGGATGTCGGCGATCATCGAGGCGACCACCTGGGCGACGACGGCCGCGGGGGTCCCGAAGCCGATCATCAACGCGAACGCGAACGTCGTGGATGCGGTGAGCTCGTCCACCTCGCCCCCGCGTGGAACCGAGATCGGGAAGACCTCGCCCACCAACAGCAGGAGCGCAAGGAGCCCGAACGCGCGCTCGCCCGCCGCGGCTTCGAGCGACGGCTGCGCGGCGAACCAGACCAGCAGCGAACAGCCCGCGACGGTGACGAGCGCGACGTACGTGTCGAATGAACGGCCTCGAACGGTCATCTAGGTTCCGTTCTGTCTTCGGCCCGTCGCGGGCCCGACCGAAGGGCCGCCGCAGCTTCCCTGCGGGGGAACGGGTTCTCAGGTCAGGAGGGGTCGCGATGACGATCGAGGAACCCGGACACCGCGGCCAGGTACGCGTCGCGCTCCTCCACGAACGCCATGTGACCACTGCGCTCGAAGACGACGAGTTCCGACCGTGGGACCGAGGCGGCGATCGCCTCGGCCGCCTCGGGCACGCACGTGCGGTCGTGCCGCCCGGCGAGCACGAGCATCGGGGAGGCCACTTCGTCCAGGCGATCTTCCAGGTCGATGTCGCCGGCGTCGGTGGTGGCGAAGTGGCGCAGCACGTCGGGGGCGTAGATGGTGCCCGATGTGCGCGCCAGGTAGTCGTCGATGCGCGGGTCCACCGGATCGGCGAAATGGAAGGGGAACTGATCCGCCATCACCGAGGCGAACTCCTCCGGGGTGCGCACCTCGGGTTCCCTCGCCCAGGAGTCGGCTACCTGTCGCCGGAGCGACGCCGGTTCGAACGACAGCAGGTTGGGCTCCACCGCTTCGAGCCATCGCATCGAAGCCACGCCGGACGAGACGATGGTCTGCGCCGCCATCCCCTGGTAGTCCACGGCGTTCTGCAACGCCACGAAGGCGCCGAAGGAATGGCCGAGGACGGCGTAGCGGTTCAGCCGGAGCGCGCGAGCCAGCATGATCACGTCCTGGGCGTGCCGTTCCAAGGTCCAGGAACGTACGGGAGGCACCTCTGAGCGTCCGCAGGCGCGGAGGTCGATGAGCAGCAGCCGGTAGCCACGCTCGGTGAGCGGATCGAGGTAGTCGGCGAACTCGTGGTGGTCGAGGCCGGGCCCGCCATGCAGCACGATCACCGGGTAGCCCTCGCCCCGCTCGACCACCCACAACGCGGTGTCGTCGATGCGGACGAGACCGCCCTCATCGGTCACGACGGCGAGCCCCACCCCTCACGGCCCACGATGCGGAACCCGGAGTCCTTGATCTTGTAGCGCCGGTTCACGTTGATCAGCAGCGGTGTGAGCGTCTCGGTGATGCGCGCCATCGACAGCGCGCCGCAATCGATCCACCGGAGGTCGGGGATGTCGTCGATCAGACCGCCGATCACCGTCTTGGCGTCGTCATCGTCGCCGCACACCAGCACGTCCGAATCCAGGGGATGTTCGATGTCGGCGAGCGCGTGCGCGGCGATCGTGTGGAACGCCGCGACCACCCGCGGGCCCTCGCCCAGCAGCGCGGAGGCCTGCTCGGCCGCCGATCCGTGCCACGGCCGCAGGACCTGCCACGCGCGGCCACCCACCGCGGTGGCGAGCGGGCTGGTCGCGTCCATCACGATCGCCTCCGGCCGAACGCTCCCGGCGATCGATCGGTAGATCTCCGCCTGCCCGGCGAACGGGACGGTGACCATCATCACGTCGGCGGAGGCGGCGGCGGCCTCGTTCGTGGTGCCGGTGACCTGGGCGGGGTCGGCCAGCATCTCGCCCGCTCGCCGGGCGGCGTCGGCACCTCGCTCAGCGTCCCGCGAGCCGATCGAGACGCGGTGACCTGCCCTCGCCAAGCGGAGCGACAGACCGAACCCTTCGGCTCCCGTGCCTCCGATGACCGCGACATCCATGAGGGCGAAGCCTACTCC
>JBKPMF010000093.1:0-3646 GCA_046732015.1 Actinomycetota bacterium | reverse complement strand
CCCTGGCGTTCCTCGCGCTCTTCTTCGTGTTCCCGCTGGTCTCGATCCTCGACCGTGGGCTCCGCCCCGACGGCGCGCTCGACCTGGGGGCGATCGGACGGGTGATCGCCGACCCCGATCTCCGAGGGGTGGCGTGGTTCACGCTGTGGCAGGCGACCGTCTCCACGGTGCTGACGCTGCTCGTGGGGCTGCCTGCGGCGTTCGCCCTGTCGCGGTTCGCCTTCCGCGGCCGGCGTGTGGTGCGCGCGATGACGCTCGTGCCGTTCGTGCTACCCACGGTCGTGGTGGGGACCGCGTTCGTGGGGCTGCTCGGACCGGGGAGCCCGGGGGCGACCACGGCCGGATGGCTGGGGATCGACGTGGGCGAGGGGCTGCACCGCACGATCTGGGCGTTGCTGGCCGCACATGTGTTCTTCAACGTCGCCGTGGTGGTGCGCGTGGTGGGTTCGTACTGGGATCAGGTGGATCCCGAGCTCGAGGAGACCGCCGAGTCGTTGGGGGCGGGTCGCATCGAGACGTTCCGGCGGGTGTTGCTGCCGATCGCGCGCCCGGCGATCGCGAGCGCCGCCGCGTTGGTGTTCCTGTTCGCGTTCACGTCGTTCGGCATCGTGCTGTTGCTGGGACGTCCGGGTGGTTCGACGCTCGAGGTCGAGGTCTACCGGCACACCTCCCAACTGCTCGACCTGTCGACCGCGGCGGTGCTGGCGCTGGTGCAGATGGTGTTCGTCGGTGCGCTCCTGCTGGTGGAAAGCGTGCTCGCGGCGCGGGCCGGCGTGCCACTGTCGCTGGTGACGTCGGGTGCGGCCCGGCCGATCCGTGATCGGCGTGAACAGCTGCTGGTGGTCTCGGTGGTCGTGACGACGTGCGTGCTGCTGGCCACGCCCGTCCTCGCGCTCGTGTGGCGAGCCTTCGGCGGTGGTCTCGGTGGCCTGTCGCTGCGAGCGTTCACCACGCTCGGCGATGCGCGACGGGGGAGCGTGCTGTCGGTCGCGCCGTTGAGCTCGATCGGACATTCACTCGTGACCGCGTCGGCCGCCTCGGTGTTCGCCGTGGTGATCGGCCTGCCGGCGGCGCTCGCGATCGCCCGAGCCCGACGGTCGTCGTGGCTCACCGTGCTGGTGGCGCTCCCGTTGGGCGTCTCGGCGGTGACCGTGGGCTTCGGCTACGTCGTGGCCTTCGACGACGCGCCGCTCGACCTACGGGGTTCGGCCTGGGTGGTGCCGCTGGCCCAGGCGGTGATCGCGCTGCCGTTCGTGGTCCGGATCGTGACGCCAGTGCTGGTCTCGATCGAGTCCGGACTCACCGAGGCGGCGGCCGACCTCGGTGCCTCGCCGAGCCGGGTCCTGACCGCCGTGACGCTGCCGATCGCCCGTCCGGCGATCGCGGCCGCCGGGGCGTTCGCCTTCATCGTGGCGCTGGGGGAGTTCGGGGCGGCGGCGTTCCTGGCAACTCCGGACCGGCCGACGCTGCCGGTGGCGATCTCGCGGCTGCTGGGTCAGCCGGGTTCGGCATCCCTGAGCCAGGCGGCCGCGATGAGCGTGATCCTCATGGTGGTGACGGCCGTGGGGGCGCTGGCGATCGATCGCTTCGGGCGCGGTTCCGGCGGTGCCCAGGTCGCCGCCGGTCGCACGATCTGAGGCTGTTAGCGTGGAAGCGTGCCCACCTGGTTGCTCGTCCTCACGGCGATCCTGATCGGTGCGCTGATATGGCGGATCGGCATCGCGTCGATCCGCTCGTTCTCGCCCGACCCAACGAAGGATGTGGCGCCCGACGAACCCGAGGACGTCGAGGATCTCGACGTCTACCTGGTGTGTGGCGAGTGCGGGACGGAGTACAAGGTGTCGAGACTAGGCGAACTCCAGGTGCCTCGGCACTGCGGCGAGCGTATGCAGGTAGTCCGCAGACCGGCCTGAATCAGCGGTTGTCCACCGGATCTCCCACAGGTATCCACCGGTTATCCACAGGACATGAAACCGCGACGAACGCCGGACGACCACGCAGGTGGTTATCCACCGGTGTGCATAACGCTGTGGAAGATCACATCCGTGTGATTCCCGCGACGCTAGTCTCGGGGCACCAGAGCAGAGGAGCGCCCGTGGGCAACGTCGTCATGTACGCCTCGGTGTCGGTGGACGGTTTCATCGCGGACGAGAGCGACCAGCCCGGACCGCTGTTCGACTGGTTGCTCAGCGGTGACGTCCCGTTGGACGAGAGCGGCGTGTTGAAGGTGTCGCAGGCGTCCTACGACTACACCCGGCCGTACTGGGACCAGATCGGGGCCACGATCGTCGGGCGCCACGTCTTCGACATGACGGACGGCTGGGACGGAGAGCCTCCAGGCGGGGTCGACCACGTGGTCGTCGTGACCCACCGCGGCAGGCCCGAGGGCTGGCATCCCGATGCGCCGTTCTCCTTCGTCGACGGCGTCGAGGCAGCCATGGCCGAGGCGCAGGAGCTCGCAGGTGACCGCATCGTCGAGGTCGCCGCCGGCGATGTCGGTGGCCAGGTGCTGGCCGCGGGCCTGATCGACGAGGTGCGCATGGACGTCGTACCCGTGGTGTTCGGGTCCGGCAAGCGCTATTTCGGGTCGGTCCATGCGCAGCACCTGTTGGAGGATCCTGACGCGGTGATCCAGGGCTACCGGGTACTTCACGTGCGCTGTCGGGTGCGCCGCTGACCGACCTCGCAACCGTGTACCCACGACAGGACCGGCGCGGTTATCGACCGGTGGGTCGGCTCAGTACCAGAAGGTGGTGCCCACGAATCCGACCCCGATCAGGCCGAGGCCGACCCACAGGTAGATCGGGTCAGCCTGGCCGTCCGTGCCTGGGATCAATCCCACGTAGTTGAGGACGATGACCAGGACCCCGGCCGCCATCAGCGCGATCAGCACCGGCCCGTACCAGCGCGGGCTGGACTTGTGCTTGGCCTTTGCCTGCTGGGCGGGCGCGCGGTAGCGCGGTGACTTCTTCTTCTGGCGACCTTTGGACTCCGGCATCGCCCGAGATGCTACCGGGCCGACGGGTCCGGTTGCACCTCGGCGTGGTCGGCTGGGTTGTCGACCTGGGTGTTGCCCAGCCAGCTCTGGAACAGTCCGGCGTACACGCCGTGCGCGGCGATGAGCTCGTCGTGGGTTCCCTCCTCCACGATCCGTCCGCCGTCGAACACCAGCACACGGTCGGCATGCTCGGCGGTGGTGAGCCGGTGCGCGATCGTGACGGTGGTCCGGCCGGCAGAGAGTCTGCGCAGGGCCTCGGTGATCCGCGCCTCGGTGGCGGGATCCACCGCGCTCGTCGCTTCGTCCAGGATCAGCAGTCCAGGGTCGGCGATCTGGGCGCGAACCAGCGCGATCAACTGACGTTCGCCCACCGAGAGCTGTTCGCCTCGTTCCCCCGCTCGGGTGTCGAGCCCGTCCTGCAGCGCGCGCACCCAGTCGCCAAGCCCCAGCTCCTCGAAGGCGGCGTCCACCTCGCGATCGGTGGCACCGTCTCGTCCGACCTTCACGTTCTCGCGCACGGTCCAGTCGAACAGGAACCCGTCCTGCGGCACCATACGGATCGCGACCCGTCGCGACTCTGGGGTCACGTCTCGCAGGTCGATGCCGTCGACCACGATCCGGCCGGTCGCCGGGTCGGCCAGGCGCGTG
>JBKPMF010000092.1:0-9655 GCA_046732015.1 Actinomycetota bacterium | reverse complement strand
GATGCTGACCCGGGTATTCGACGTCCAGTTCGCGAAGTCGCCGCTGTCGAAGCCGTCGGCGAAGATCACCCCGGCGGTCGTTACGGTGTTGGACGCTTCGCTCTGGGCGCTCGGGTTGTTGGCCACGTCGACCGCATCCACGGTGTAGGTGTAGCTCGTCGCCGGGCTCAGGCCGGCGTCGGTGAAGTACACGGTGGTGTTCGAGCCGCTCGTCACGCTACCGACCTGGGATCCGTCGCGGTAGATCCGGTACGTGATCTGGCCCGGACGGTCGTCGGTCGTGGCGGGCCAGACGAGGTCCACCTTGGTCTTGCCGTTGGCCGTCGCGGTCGGCGCTCCCGGCACCGTGGGCGGTGTCAGGTCGGGCGTCTGCACCGTGATCGGATCGGAGTCGGGCGACTGACCGCTCGTGTTGGTGGCGGCATCGACCGCGGCGATGCGGTACGTGTGCTGCGACCCACCGTCCAGCCCGGTGTCGGTGTAGGACACCGTGGTGGTGGAGGCGCTCGGCACGGTGGCGATGTCGACCCCGTCGCGGAACACGTGGTAGTCCAGGGTCGTGCTGACGTTGTCTGTGGACGCCGCCCACGTCAGGTCGATCGAGCTGGTGCTGTTGCTCACGCCCGACGCCTTGCCGGGAACCGTCGGGGCGAACCCGTCGACGGCTTGGCCGTAGATGAACATCCCTCGAGAGGTCCACGTCTTGCCATCGCCGGTGGCCGGGCCGCTGATCAGGGCCTCGGTGCCGGGCGTGGGGACGCCGTTGGCGAAGTTCATGCGGTAGAGGTTGCCGTTCGTGCGCCCGAAGTAGATCTTGCCCTGGGCGAACGTCATGCCGCTCACGGCGCTCCAGTTGAGCCCGTCGGTGGCGCCGCTGACCGTGAAGGTCTGCGTGCCCACGGCATCGTCTTCGGGCGTGAAGTACTTCATGTACATCCGGGCGTCGTTGGCCAGGGTGTAATAGATGCGGCCGCTCGTGAAGAACATGCCCGTGATGTTGGCCACCGGGAAGTTCGACGTGGTGAGCCCGTGCAGGTCCACCTGGGTGGGCGCGCCCACCGTGGTGCCGTCGAACGGCCGGGAGTAGAAGAGTCCGTTGTCCCAGCCCCCGTAGAGCTTGCCGTTGGTGACGAACGCCCCGCGGGCGTGCGACCAGTCGGTGCCGGGCGTGGGCAACGTCGTCGCCGTGCCGGTCGTCGAGCCGTCGAAGGAGCGGCGCGCCAGGTACTCGAGGCCGCCACCGCCGCCGCCGGGCACGATGCTCGGGTCGATGATCTCGATCGCGCTCACGATCGGGTTGTTGATGAGGTGGGAGAAGAGCACGTTGACCTGCCCGTCGCTCGTCACCGTGAACTCGCGCATCCCTCCGACCTGGAAGCCGATCGAGGCGCTGATGTCGAAGTTCGGCAGCACGGTCGTCCCGTCGATCGACACGTTGAACACGCGCCGCCCTGTCTGCTTCAGGTTGCCCGCGAAGTTCGCGAAGTACATCCGCACCTTGACCTGCTTGCCCGCGGGGACGTTGAAGTTCCACTGCATCTCGTTGCCACCGCTCGGATCCTCTCGGGCTGCCGAGAAGATGCCGATCGGGGTGCCCGGGGGCACGGTGCCGTCGAGGGTCGGCGTGCCGCCGGAAACCGCGGTCGCGCCCGTGTTGTGCAGCAGGCTCGGGGCCGCCGTGGTGTCCACCGCCCAGTCGATCTGGCAGTTGCCGCTCGGCACGAGCGAGCCGCCGGCGTTGACGCGGTAGAGGACGGAGGGGTCCTGGCTCAGGCAGCCGCTCTGCGGCACCGTGTAGAGGTCGTTGGGCAGCGTCGCCACGTACGGGGCCGGCACGGAAGCGCCGCCCGCCAGAGGCATGAAGGCGATCTTGCCGTGGTATTCGCCGCCGATGCCCGACGTGTCGGAGCCCACCCACAGGCCGGCGGGGGTGGCCAGCATCATCTGGACGCCCAGGCCACGCGGATCACGGATCGGGTTCCAGCTGAACGGCAGGCCGTTCAGCGGATCGAGCGAGGCGATGCCCATGCGGTCGATCGCGCCTTGGCCGGCGGCGTCGCCGCTCGGCGAGTACGGGTTGTTCCACCAGCGCTGATGGCCGCCGACGTAGACCGCGGTGTTGGTGGCGGTCACGCTGAAGGTGGTGTCCCCGCCGGTGTAATCGACCCACGTGGGCTGCAGGGCCGTGCCGGTGGCGTTGATCTCCCAGCGCGACGTCGTGTCGCACAACACCCCGGCGTTCACGCCGCCCATGAAGGCCCCGGTGGTGCCGATCACGAAGTAGGTGCCGTCGGGGGAGATGTCGACGTCGTTGGTGTAGGTGTCGAAGAAGGAGGAGCAGGCCGACTTGAAGCGGTTGGTCTGCCAGTTGGCGACCGTGTCCGTGGTCAGGTCCACCATGGCGGCCTGGTCGCGATCCTGGCCGTCGACCAGGGTGAAGTTGCCGACCGCCACCATCTTGGTGCCGTCCGGCGTGATGTCGAACTTGCGGATGCGGCCGGTGCCGCCGTTGTGCTTGCCGGTGAACGCGACGTCGACGGTGGGGTCGAGGACGCCGCTCACCGGGTTCAGCGCCGCGAACTTCTCGCGAGCGACGCCCTGGACGGCCGAGAACGCACCGCCGATGTAGAGCTTGCCGTTGGCGAACGACATGTCGTGCACGGCCTCGCCGGCGCCGATCTTGGCCTTGAACTGGGACACGATCTGTCCGTTGGCCGGATCCAGCTTCACCAGGCGCTTGTATCCGGTCTGCCCGTTGACCGTGCCGAAACGGCCTCCGACGTACACGCTGGTGCCGTCGGTCCCCAGAGCGAGGATCTCGCCGTCGAACGTGGGCATGAAGTTCTTGTTGATCACGCCGGTGGTGGCGTCGAACGCCAGGATGCTCGAGACGTCGAGCAGGTTGCCGCCGATGTTCTTGGCCTGCAGGAACTGGCCGCCGACGATCACCTGGTTGCCCACCTGGACGATCGCGTTGACCTGCCCGTCCTGGATGTTGGGCGTCCAGTCGGCCGGGTCGGCGGAGACCAACGTGGGCTGCGCGGTGCTGATGGCGCCCGCGGCGATGGCCGGCGCGGCGGGCAACAGACTCAGTCCAGAGACGGCCATCGACAGCGCGATGACCAGGGTGGCGGTTCGACGCATTCGGGGGGTTCCTTCGCTCGGGGGATACGGGGTGTCCCCAGGATAGGGAACGAAGGGGTCGGTGTCCTACTCCGAAGGGATGAATCCTCGGCAGACGCAGGAACACCATGGAGTGCGACCCATGCCCTAGGCCCTTCGGGCGAGGGCCGTCTCAGTTGGGCGGTTGCAGTCGCGCCTTCAGAGCATCGACGTCGAGGTCGGGGCGAGGCAGCTGGGGATCCATGGCCTCGAGGGTCTCGACCAGGAGCGAGGAGATGGCCCAGTTCCGGTACCACTTGCGGTCCGAGGGCACGACGAACCACGGCGCCGCGTCGGTCGAGCATTCGCGGATCGCCTCCTCGTAGGCCGCCTGGTAGTCCTGCCACCGCTGTCGTTCCTCGAGGTCGCCCTCGTGGAACTTCCAGTGCTTCTCGGGGTCGTCGAGGCGGGCCAGCAGACGCTCCCGCTGCTCGTCATAGGAGATGTGCAGCATGCACTTCACGATCGTGGTGCCGGCGGCCGCCACCCGTTCCTCGAACTCGACGATCTCGCGGTAGCGCGGCCGCCACACCGCTTCGGCCACCAGAGATCGCACCCGCACGATCAGCACGTCCTCGTAGTGGGACCGGTCGAACACCATCACCTGGCCCGCAGCGGGCAGCCTGCGCTCGATCCGCCAGAGGAAATCATGCTGGAGCTCCTCGTCGGTGGGCTTCTTGAACGAGGCCACGTCGACGCCGGCCGGGTTCATCGACGAGAACACGTGACGCACGGTGCCCCCCTTGCCGCTGGTGTCCATGCCCTGCAGCACCACCAGGAGCGAGCGCTTCCCTTCCACCCAGAGCCGCTCCTGGAGGTGGTCGAGTCGCTCGGCGAGATCGGGGACCGCCGCCTCGGCCGTCTCGCGATCGTCGACGCCGGGCGTGTCGCGCGGGTCGATCCCCGGCAGGATGGCGTTGCCGTCGCCCCCCGCCCGCAGGAGGTCGCGGACACGGGCCCGTTCGCTCATCCGCCCGACGCTAGCACGGGCTCTTCGCCGGCGGCTCGCTCGCCCCTCGTCATCGCGCGATAGCCGACCACGGCCGCTCCGATGAGCACCGTCGAGAGCACGAGCACGAGCGTGGCGAGCGCGTTGAGCGACGGCAACGGGGACCGGCGGGCGGACGAATAGATCACGATCGGGATCGTCTGGCACGAGGCGTCGGCGCACAGGCGCTGGGAGATCACGAAGTTGTCGATGGCCGAGGCGAACACGATCGCGACGCTCGCGAAGATCGCGGGCGAGAGCAGCGGCAGGAGCACCCGCCTGATCGCGTTGGTGGGCGAGGCGCCCAGATCCATAGCCGCTTCCTCGTAGTGCTTGCCCACCGAGAGCAACCGTGCCCGCACGATGATCACGGTGAAGGCCAGTTCGTACATCGACAGGCCCAGGACCTGGGCCGTGAACCCCAGGCCGATCTGCTCGACCAGCTTGGTCATCATTAGGAACAGGCCAACACCGATCGCGATCTCCGGCGTGATGAACGAGAACAGCATCACGAAGTCGCTCGTGCCCGCACCGCGTCCCCGCCACCGGTCGAGCGCGATGGCGAAGGCCACGCCCAGCGGCACCGCGATCAGCACCGTGAGGGCCGAGAGCTTCAGGCTCTGGAACAGCGCCGAGCGCAAGGTCTCGTCCTGCCACACGGAGTTGACGTCGGTGATGAACCAGCGCGTCGCCGAGAACCCCTGCCAGGTGGTCTGCGCCTTCCCAGCGTTGAACGAGTACGCCACGGCGATGAAGACGGGCACGAGCGACCACGCCATGTAGCCGAACACCGCCAGCCACAGGAACCGTGCCTGCGCCCAGGGATTGGCGATCCAGGATGTCAATCGACGGCTCGCGGGGGGGGCCTGCACCGAGAGCGGGCCGCTCATCGTTCCGCCAGCTCCCTCGCGACGTTCGTGCTGCGCAGGTAGTAGAGCATCGGCACGATCAACAGCACGACCATGACCACCACCAACGCCGCGCCCGTGTTCACCAGCGAGCTCTGGATCGAACTGACGATGAGGTTGCCGAACATCGCCGTGTTGCGCGTGCTGGAGAGCAATGTCTGGGTGAAGTAGTCACCGAACATCGGCAACGCCACGATGATGCAGCCGGCCAGGATGCCCTGTTTCGACAGCGGCAACGTGACGCGGAAGAACGTTCTGATCTGGCCGGCGCCCAGGTCTCGCGCCGCTTCGATCATCGAGCGGTCCATGCGATCGAGCGTGCCGAACAACGGCAGGATCATGAACGGGATGTAGCCGTAGATCAGCCCGAACACCACGGTGGAGGCCCTCCCGCTGAGCCACTGCTCGGGATGGTCGATCACCCCGATCGCCTCCAGGAACCGGTTCACATAGCCGTCCTCCTGGAGCAGGTTCACCCAGGCGAACATCCGCATCATGTAGCTGATCCAGAACGGCGCGATGAACGCCACCAACAGCCAGGTCTTCGTGCGCTTGGCGTGCCGCGCCACGAAGTAGGCCACGGGGTAGCCGATCAGCAGACATGCCGCCGTCGCGATGCCCACGTAGACCAGCGTTCGGACCAAGGTCTCCTGCTCGATCGAGCCGGCGGTGAACAGCTTGGTCACCACCCCGCGGAAGGGCGTGGTGTCCCACCGGACCGGGTTGTAGACCGGTTCGGCCGTCAGGAAGATCGGGTCGAGGCGCCCGAACGCCACCGAGAGCACCACGTAGAACGGCAGGACGAAGAACAGCAGGAGCCAGATCGTGGCCGGTGCAGCGAACGACGGCCAGAACCAGCGGGGGTACCAGACCCCCCCGGGCCGGTCGTCTTTACGCGCCACCCGTCACTTCTTGGTAGATCTGCTGGTACAGCTGGTTGATCGCGGGCTCCAGCTCCAGCTCCGAGACGCCCATCGGCACCATGTCCTCGGTGACGATCGTGTAGGTGAGGCTCTCGGGCAGGTAGCCGTCGGAGACCGCGACGTCTTCGTTGAACGACTTCACCGTGGGCTGGTAGCCCTCGTAGGAGTAGTTGGTGATGGCGTTCTTCGGGTCGTACAGGTAGTCGATCAGCGCGTGGGCCAGCACCGGGCTCGCGGCACCCTTCGGGATCGCGAACAGGTCGTGGGAGATCAGACCCTTCTGTCCTCCCTGGCCCTGCGGCGGCCAGGCGTAGCTGAGCGCCGTGATGTCCAGGCCCTTGGGCAGGTAGTACTGGTAGTAGGCCATCTGCCCCGACCACGTGTTGTGCACCTGCCACAGGTTCGTGCTGAGCTCGGTGTAGTCGACGTGGTCGTACTTCCAGCCCATCTCGTCGGCGCCGGCCAACAGGTCCTGCTTCACCTCGTCCAGGATCGTCTGGTCGCTCTCGTTCGGGTCGTACCCCTTGCGCAACAGCCCCACCGCCAAGGTGTCGCGCGAGCCGTTCAACAGGTGGGCCTGACCCTTGTACTTCGGGTCCCAGAACACGTCCCACGGGTTGTCGAGGGCGGCGATGTCCTCGCTGACCTCGTCGTTGCGCCACGCGATCCCGGTGGTGAAGATCACGTAGGGCATCGAGTACTGGCGGCCCACGTCGTAGAAGTCCGGGATCCCCGGCGACAGCTGGTCGGTGGCGGTGCTGAGGTAGGTCTTGTTGAGCGGCTGGATCAGGCTGCCCTGCGCGAGCTTGCCGATGTTCTCGAGGGTGACGGTCACGACCGCGTCGAAGTCTGCGCCGTTCGACTGCATCTTCGACACCATCTCGTCGGGCGTGTCGAACACCGTGTACTCCACGTCCACGCCGTACTGTTCGCCGAACCCGTTGAGCACCTTCTTCCAGATGTAGTCGTTGTAGCCGAAGATCTTCAGTGGCCCCGACTCCGGATCGAGGCCGTCGGCGATGGCCGGGTTGTCGGCGCTGAGCGGCAGCGTGACGGGATTGTCGGGCCGAGCCAGCTGGAGTGCCGCCGAGGCGCTGGCATCCCCTCCGCTCGAACCGGAGTCTCCGCACGCGGCCAGGATCGCGGCCATGCTCGGCAACGCGATGCCGGCAGCGGCCGCCCGCTGCAGGAACGCTCGCCGGTCGATGGGTCGGGGGCGGTCTTTCGGATGCGCCATGGTCGGACCTTTCTCGTTAGCGGGTCGCTGTGGGCTGTTTCTACACCCCTGACACGACCGGCGTGCGCGAGCGAGACGTTGCGCGCTGTCCCGGGGTCAGGCCCGCGGGTAGACTCGGAGCAGGCCGCGCGGTCCGCGCGCCCGATCCCTTCCCCCTCGATCCCGGAGTGACGAACGCCATGCCCACCCGCAACGACATCCGCAACGTGGCCATCGTGGCCCACGTCGACCACGGCAAGACCACGCTCGTCGATGCCATGCTCTGGCAGTCCGGCGCCTTCCGCGAGAACCAGGACGTGAACGAACGCGTCATGGACTCCATGGACCTGGAGCGCGAGAAGGGCATCACGATCTTGGCCAAGAACACGGCGGTGCGCTACGGCGACATCAAGATCAACATCGTCGACACGCCCGGTCACGCCGACTTCGGCGGTGAGGTGGAGCGAGCGCTCACGATGGTGGACGGCGTGCTGCTGTTGGTCGATGCGAGCGAGGGTCCGTTGCCCCAGACCCGTTTCGTGCTCCGGAAAGCGTTGGAATCGCGCCTGCCCGTGATCCTGGTCGTGAACAAGGTCGACCGCCCGGACGCCCGCGTAGGGGAAGTGGTGCACGAGGTGGAGGAACTGTTCTTGGACCTGGATGCCGACGAGCACCAGATCGACTTCCCGATCCTGTACGCGAACGCCCGGTCCGGCCAGGCGGGGGAGGACCCGGAGACCCTCGCCGCTGACCTCAAGCCGCTGTTCGAGACCTTGCTCACCCACATCCCCGCGCCCGAGTTCGAGGAAGGCCACCCGCTCCAAGCGCTCGTCACGAACCTCGACGCCTCTCCCTACGTCGGTCGCCTGGCCATGTGCCGCGTCCGCAACGGCTCGATCACGCGTGGCCAGGCGGTAGCGTGGTGCCGCGCCGACGGCACGATCGAGCAGGCCAAGATCGGTGAGCTCTACATCACCGATGCCCTCGATCGCGTCGACGCGGAGGAGGCCGGTCCCGGGGAGATCATCGCGGTCGCGGGGATCGCGGAGATCACGATCGGCGAGACGCTGGCCGATCCCGCCGACCCTCGGCCGCTGCCGGTCACTACCGTGGACGAGCCCAGCCTGTCGATGACGATCGGCATCAACACCTCGCCGCTGTCGGGCACGGACGGCGACAAGATCACGGCCCGCCTCCTGAAGGGCCGTCTCGACCAGGAACTGGTCGGCAACGTGTCGATCCGCGTGCTCGAGACCGAACGACCCGAGATGTGGGAGGTCCAGGGCCGCGGCGAACTCCAGTTGGCGGTCCTCGTGGAGATGATGCGGCGCGAAGGCTTCGAACTCACGGTGGGCAAACCCCAGGTCGTGACTCGCACCGTGAACGGCCAGCTGCAGGAGCCGATGGAGCGGGTCGCGATCGACGCGCCCGAGGACTACCTCGGGGTGATCAGCCAGCTGCTCGCCCTGCGCAAGGGCCGCATGGAACAGATGGTGAACCACGGCACCGGCTGGATCCGCATGGAGTACCTGGTGCCGGCCCGTGGGCTGATCGGGTTCCGCACCGAATTCATGACCGAGACCCGCGGCACCGGCCAGCTGCACCACGTGTTCGAGGGATACGAGCCGTGGCACGGCGAGCTCCGCACGCGCCCCAGCGGCTCACTCATCGCCGACCGGACGGGCGTCACCACGCAGTTCGCCCTGCTGAACCTGCAGGAGCGTGGAGCGATGTTCGTGGGGCCCGGCGAGGACGTCTACGAAGGCATGATCATCGGGGAGAACGCGCGGGCCGACGACATGGACGTGAACCCCACGAAGGAGAAGCACCTCACGAACATGCGCAAGGCCAACGCCGAAGAGCTCGTCCGGCTGATCCCGAAGCTGCAGCTGTCGTTGGAGCAGGCGCTGGAGTTCATCCGCGAGGACGAATGCGTCGAGGTCACCCCGAACCACGTGCGACTGCGCAAGGTGTTGCTCGACCAGCAGGGGCGCGTGAAGGCCGGGCGTCGCGCCAAGCCGGCGAAGGACTGACGGACTCAGACGACGCCGAGCGCGCCGACCACCCGGCTGACCCCTTTGCGGGCCTGACTGCGGGTGCCGTGCGAGGACGCCTCGACCACCAGCGCGGTGCCGCGGCTGGTCGGCCGGGCGGTGATCCCCACCCGGACCCGCTGGAATCCCGAGCGCGTGGTGCCCTGCAGGAAGCGGCCCTCCAGGTCGACGTGGGAGACGGTGCCGATCTCATCGAGGACCCGCTGGGCGAGCGCGAAGGCGTCGTCGGTCCCTTCATCGATGATCACGGTCTGCTCTGCATGTCGTACCGACACGGGAAGGGCTCCTTCGTTCGCGGGGGTGGAGCGGTTCCACCGTTGCACGTTCTGCCGCCGCGCGCATCCCCCACAGGCCGCCTGATGGCCAATCGTCACCGGATGGTGACATCGGCGTCACCCGAGCGA
>JBKPMF010000091.1:0-29256 GCA_046732015.1 Actinomycetota bacterium | reverse complement strand
GTGGTGGCCACCGCGGCGCTCGTGGTGGTGTTGCACCCGCACCGAGGTGACATCGACGCGGTGTCCGAGGCGTTCGCGTTCCTGTTCGTGGTCGTGGGCACGGTGTGGCTCGGCGGACTGTGGCCTGGCATCTTCGCCTCGCTCCTGGGGTTCGCGTGCTTCAACTACTTCTTCATCCCGCCGTTCGACACGTTCGCGATCGGCAAGAGCGAGGACGTCGTGATGCTGTTCGCGTTCCTCGCCCTGTCGGTGGTGATCTCGTTGTTGGTGACGCGAAGCGACGCGCGTGCTGCGGCCGCCGAGGCGCGGGCCTCCGAGCTGCGGATGCAGCAGGATCTGTCGCGAGCCCTCGTGGAGCCCGACACCGGCCCCGACCGCTACGCGGTGGTGCTGCGCCTGATCGTCAGCTCGTTCGGGTTCGTCGACGGCGTGCTGTTCGAGCAGCCGCACGCCGATCTCGGTGGTCTCGAGGAGATGACCGTGGTGAACGCCGAGCCCGGCGCGATCGCGACGACGGCAGGTGACGGCATCGAGCGGTTCCCCTTGAACGTGGGTCGGCGCAACCTCGGATTGCTGGTGTTGCGCGGCGACCGCGCGCCGCTCACCGCGTCGGAGCGCCGCATCCTCGAGGCGTTCGGGAACCAGCTGGCGCTGCTGTTGGAACGCGACCGCCTGTTGCGGGGCGCGACGCCCGGCTAGACGACGCCGCTCGCGCCGTCGATCGTGTCGTTGGGGATGCCACCCGGCATGCCGGCGCCCACCACGGCATCGCGGAGCGAGCGTTCGGACGGAGCGCTCGCCAGGGCGATGACCTCGTCGCCGGCCGAGAGCACCGTTTCGGGCTGCGGGATCACGACGTGGCCCTCCCGCAGGATCCCGACGATGGCGGCGTCGGTGGGCAGTCGCAGTTCGTAGATCGCCTTGCCCACCGAGCTCGAACCCTCCGGCAGGGTCATCTCCACGATCGAGATGTCGCCGCCTTCCAATCGGATCAGCCGAACCAGGTCGCCGACGGTGACGGCTTCCTCCACCATGGCGGTGAGGATGTGCGGCGGGGAGACCGCGGCGTCGACGCCCCACTGCTCGTTGAAGAGCCATTCGTTCTTCGGATGGTTCACCCGGGCCAGGACGCGCGGGACCGCGAACTCCTGCTTGGCGAGCAGCGAGGTCACCAGGTTGTCCTCGTCGTCGCCGGTGGCCGCCACCACGACCTCGGCCTGCGCCATCTGCGCTTCCTCGAGCACCCACGGCTCGCAGGCGTCGCCGAACACGATGTTCACGCCCTCGGCCCACGACCGCAGCTTGTCGGCCAACGCATGGTTCTGCTCGATCAGCGTCACATCGTGGCCGCGCTCCACGAGGTCGACCGCCAGGTGGCGTCCCACGGCCCCACCGCCGGTCACGATCACCTTCATGCGTGATCACCGCTCGGAGATTCGAGCATCTGGTCCATCGTCTCCACGCCGTCCTTCGTCAGCATCAGCACCAGGAAGTCGCCGGCCTGCATCGTGCTGTCGTCCGTGGGGAGGAACCCACCCCCGCCTCGCGAGACCCCCGCCACGAGCACCTTGCCCTCGACGTTGAGCGAGGAGGGTGAGCGACCCACGAGGTGGGCGGGCACCGGCACGCGCATGCGCAACAGGTCACCACCTCCCAGGCTCTCGCGGATCTCCTTGCGGTCGTGGAACAGCATCAACTGGATCTGCTTGATGCCCCACGCGGTCGTGGCCACCGTGGGGATGTTCAGCCGCTCGTAGATCTCGGCACGCCGCGGGTCGTAGATCCGCGCCACCACCTTCGGCACGTGGAAGCGTTCGAGCGCCACCCGTGCCGACACGATGTTGGAGTTGTCGCCGCTGGAGACCGCGACGAAGGCGTCGGCCTGTTCGATCCCGGCTTCGCGCAGGACGTCGCGATCGAAGCCGAGCCCGACCACCGTGGTGGTGCCCTCCGCCGGCGGATATCGGAAGAAGGCCTCCGGGTCCTTGTCGATGATGACGACGTCGTGGCCGCCGTCGGCGAGTTCCTCCGACAGCTCCGATCCGACACGGCCGCAACCCATGATGATGACCCGCATGACGCGCCGTAGCCTATCGGACCATCTGAAGCACTGGCATCGCTCTCGGTGAAGGGCCCGAACGGACCCCGGACAGGACGGTGCCCGGAGATCCACCGAGCTGGAGGGCATCCGGTGGATCTCCGGGCAGTATTCGGAGGATGGGTAGCTCCTTGCCGAAAGCATCGTCCCGTCGGCGTGAGCGCGGCGTGAAGGATCTATGGCCCCGCGTGAAGATCGCGTGAAAGCCATGGTGCCGGGACCACCCGTGGCACGATGGACCGAACATGCGCACCGAGACCGATCGGCGGTGGCGGGGGTTGACCGCCCGAGGCGGCATGATCGCCGTGGTGGCCCCCCTGGTGGCAGGGCTGGCCTCGATCCCGCTGAGCCGGGGCGGGCCGGCTGCCGCGATCGCCCTGTTCCTGCTGGCCATCGTGATCGCCTCGGTGGCGGGCGGACTGTCCAGCGGGTTGATCGCGGCGCTGCTGTCCTCGATGGCGCTGCCCTTCCTCTATGGGGCTCCCCGGTTCCGGCTCCGCCTCAACGGCACGGAAGAGGTGGTGACCGCTGTGGTGTTCCTGGCGGTGGCCATGGTGGTCGGCCTCCTGGTGGGCGGCGCGTCCGAGGAACGCGCTCGCGCGTCGCGTCGGGAACGTGAGGCACGGCTGCTCGGCTACCTGTCGACGAAGCTGCTGACCGGCGAGCTGCCCGACCGCGTGCTCGACGATTTCGCCACCGTGCTCCTGGAACCCTTCGGCCTGGCGCGGTGCGAGATCACGGTGGAGCTGGCCGGAAGCCAGCTGCACGCGGTGGCGTCACGGCCCGATGTGACCTCCGGTGGCCCCGACGCGGTGGTCCCGCTGGTGGTCGGCACCGTGGCGTTCGGCACCCTCAAGGTGGAGCGGCCCGTCGGCAAGCGGCCGTTCACGCCCGACGAACTCGAGTTGTTGGAGGCGGCCGCCAAGCAGGCCGCCGCCGCGCTCGACCGCGCGCGGCTGGACGTCCGGGCGCGGTCCGCACAGCTCGAGGCCGAGACGAACCAGCTCCGGGCCGCGATGTTCTCGTCGGTGACCCACGACCTGCGGACGCCGCTGGCTTCGATCAAGGCGGGTGTGACGAGCCTGCTCGACCCCACGGTGCGGTACGAGCCCGAGCAGGAGACCGAGCTGCTCACCACGATCTTGGAGGAGACCGATCGCCTCAACCGCCTGGTGGGCAACATCCTCGACCTGGCCAAGATCCGCGCGGGGGCGTTGATCCCGAGCCGCAAGGACGCCTCGCTCGACGAATCGGTCGAGACCGTGATCGCCCGCATGCGTCCTCGCATGGACCGGGTCACCCTCAAGCTCTCGATCCGTGACGACGTTCCCGACGTGCCGGTCGACGGCGTCCAGATGGATCAGGTGCTGACGAACCTGCTCGAGAACGCCGCCCGCTACTCCCCGGACGGCGGCGAGGTCACGGTGACGGTGGCTCCGGTGCGGGACCATGTCCAGGTGCGCGTCAGCGATCAAGGCCCGGGGATCGCCGAGAGCGACCGCGAACGCGTCTTCGAAGCGTTCTATCGTGGCGCGCGGAGTCCCGAGATGCCGGGGAGCGGATTGGGCCTCGCGATCGCCAATGCGATCGTCACGGCGCACGGCGGGCGCATCTGGGTGGAGGGCACGCCTGCGGGCGGCACGGCGGTGGTGTTCGAGCTGCCGGTGGAGGGAGCGGTCATGGTCGAAGAAGCGCGAGCGTCCGAGGAGCTTGCGTGACGCTGGTCCTGGTGGTGGATGACGAGCCGCAGATCCGGCGGGCGCTCCGCACCAGCCTGGAGGCCCACGGCTACCAGGTGGCCACGGTGGGCACCGGCGAGGAAGGCGTGGTCGGCGTGGCCGAGCAGGGGCCGGACCTGGTGCTGCTCGACCTGGGCCTGCCCGACCTGGACGGCACCGACGTGCTGCGAAGGATCCGTGGGTTCTCCGACGTGCCCGTGATCGTGGTGTCGGTGCGCGAGGACCAGTCGGACAAGGTGGCGGCCCTCGACGCCGGCGCCGACGACTACGTCACGAAGCCCTTCGGCATGGAGGAGCTGCTGGCGCGTGGCCGCGCCGCGATGCGCCGAAAGCAACCGGAGGAACCGGCGGTGCCGGTCCAACGGTTCGGTGGGCTCGAGGTCGACCTGGGACGACGGCTGGTTTCCCGCGACGGCGAACCGATCCACCTCACGCCCACCGAGTACGGCCTGCTCGAGGCGTTCGTGACGAACCCGGGCAAGCTCCTCACCCATCAGTGGCTGTTGCGCAAGGTGTGGGGTCAGGGCTACGGCACCGAGACCACGTACCTGCGCACGTACGTGCGGGCCCTCCGCAAGAAGCTGGGCGATGACGCCCAGGCGCCGGACCTCATCGTCACCGAGCCCGGGGTGGGATACCGCTGGGTGGCCGAGCACACCTCGGGAACGGGGTAGGTTCCTCACGTGAGGACCACGGAACCGGCCCCGAAGCCCGCGACGGACCAAGTCTCGAAACCCAGCGCCAAACACGACGGCGTGGGGCTGAGCGGCGGCGTGAAACGGTTGCTCCTGGGACGCGCCCTGGCGAGCCACAAGGCCGATCACCAGCTGCTGCCCAAGTTCCTGGCGCTGCCGGTCTTCTCCTCCGACCCGCTGTCCTCCGTGGCCTACGCCACCGAGGAGATGATGCTGGTGCTCGTGCTGGCGGGCGCCGGAGCGCTGAACGACAAGATCTGGATCGGTGTGGCGATCGGCATCCTGCTCACGATCGTGGTGACGTCCTACCGGCAGACCGTGCGCGCCTACCCGCACGGCGGCGGGTCCTACATCGTGGCGAAGGACAACCTGGGCACGATCCCGGGACTGACCGCGGCCGCCGCGATCCTGACCGACTACGTCCTCACCGTGGCGGTGAGCATCACGGCGGGCACCGTGGCGATCACCTCGGCGGCGCCCTCTCTGCTGCCCTACCGCGTGCCGATCGCGATCGGGCTGGTGGCGTTCGTCACGCTCGCGAACCTGCGCGGGGTGAAGGAGGCGGGCACGCTGTTCGCGATCCCCACCTACGGCTTCGTCGCGATCGTGTCCCTCACGCTGATCGTCGGGTTCGCGCAATGCCTGACCGGCTGCCGAACGGCCGCCACCGCCGACCTGCACATCGAGGCCACCACGACGATCACCCTGTTCCTGCTGTTGCGGGCGTTCTCCTCGGGCGCCACCGCGCTCACCGGCGTGGAGGCCATCGCCGACGGGGTGCCGGCGTTCCGTCGCCCGCAGGCCAAGAACGCGGCGTCGACGCTCGCCATCATGGGCGCGATGGCGGTGACCCTGTTCCTGGGCATCACGGTGATGACCCAGCTGCTGCACGTCCGCGTCGACGAGCACATCGCGCAGTCGAACTCGGTGCTCTCCCAGGTAGGCTCGACGATCTTCGGGGGCGGGTTCATGTGGATCCTGCTGCAGGTGTTCACGGCCGGCATCCTGATCCTGGCCGCCAATACCGCGTTCCAGGACTTCCCCAGGCTGTCCTCGATCCTGGCGCGCGACGGGTTCATGCCGTCGCAGTTCCGCAACCGAGGCGACCGTCTCGTGTTCTCCAACGGGGTGGTGATCCTGGCGGGGCTCGCCATGGCCCTGATCTGGATCTACGACGCGCAGCTGACGCGCCTGATCCAGCTGTACGTGGTGGGCGTGTTCACCGCGTTCACGCTGTCGCAGACGGGCATGGTGCGGCGATGGTTCCGCGTGAAGGGACCGGGGTGGAGGCGCAGCGCGATCATCAACGGCGTCGGCGCGTTCACCACCGGCGTGGTCCTCGTGATCGTCACCGCCACGAAGTTCCAGAAGGGCGCGAAGGTGGTGGTGATCGCGATCCCCATCATCGTGATGATCTTCCTGCTGATCCACCGCCACTACCGGAAGGTGCAGGCGGTGCTGGCCCAACGGCTGATGGCCCCCGACACGCCGGCCGAAGGCGCCATGCTGCTGCTGGTCCACGACCTGGGCCCGGCCACCAAGGACGCGATCGCCTACCTGCGCGCGGTGCGTCCCGAGCGATTGTCGGCGCTGTTCGTGGGGCCGGAGGAGGACTTCCCGGTGGCGCGCGATGCCTGGGCCCTGAACGCCCCGAGGCTCGGTCCGTTGGAGTTGCTGCCGCGGGGCGACGATCACCTGGTGCGCGCCGTCCGCGGGTACATCCGCACGGTGGCGCGCAAACCCGACGACTTCGTCACCGTGGTGATCCCCGAGCTGCTCACGCGACGCACGGTGGCGCAGTTCCTGGTGCACCGCGAGGCGTTCCTGTTGAAGACCGCGCTCCTGTTCGAGCCCGGCGTGGTGGTCACCGATGTGCCCCTGGTGCCGGGCGAGCCGCGACGCGGACCCGACAACCGTCCGCTGGAACCGGCCCGCAGCGTGGTGCTGATCCCCGTGTCGGCCGTGCACGATCCCACCGTCCGTGCGGTGGTCTATGCGAAGTCGCTGCGTCCAACGATGATCGAGGCCGTCTACCTGGCGACCGATCCGGAAGAGACCCCCGGCGTGATCGAGGCCTGGTACGACCGCCAGATCGATGTGCCGCTGCTGTTGGTCGAAGCGCCGTTCCGCGATCTCGGCGCTCCGCTGCTCGAGGAGGTGCACAAGCACACCGAACGCGGCGACACGGTCGTGACCGTGGTGCTGCCCGAGCTCGTGCCTCGCCATTGGTGGGAGAGCGTGCTGCACAACCAGACCGCGCTGTTCTTCAAGCGCCTGCTGCTGTTCGAGCCCAGCGTCGTGGTCACCAGCGTGCCGTTCCACCTGCGGACGCCGGAGACGCTGTGACCGCCGTGGGCGTCGGGCGTCCGACCGGGGCGTAGGCTGTCGGGCGCCATGCCACCGACCGCCACGCCATCGCACGCTTCCGGCGGCCTCACCAAGCGTCTGCTGGTGGGGCGCGCCGTGTCCAGCGACCGCATGGAGCACACGCTGCTCCCCAAGATCTTGGCGCTTCCCGTCTTCTCCTCGGATGCCTTGTCATCGGTGGCCTACGCCACCGAGGAGATCCTGCTGGTGCTGCTGAGCGTCAGCACCACGGCGGGGAGCCTCACGTTCCCGATCGCCGTCGCGGTCTCCACCTTGATGGTGATCGTGATCCTGTCCTACCGCCAGACCGTGAAGGCCTATCCCAGCGGCGGCGGCGCCTACATCGTGAGCAAGGAGAACCTGGGCGAGGGCGCGGGCCTGGTGGCCGCCTCGGCCCTGTTGGTGGATTACATGCTCACCGTGGTGGTCTCGACGGTGGCCGGCGTGGTCGCGATCACGTCGGCGATCCCGTCGCTGTCCGAACACCGAGTGGCGCTGGCGATCGGGTTCGTCACGCTGATCACGTTGGCGAACCTGCGCGGGGTGAAGGAGGCCGGCACGGTGTTCGCGGTGCCCACCTACGGGTTCATCCTGTGCGTCTTCATCATGGCGGTGGTGGGGTTCTACCAGTGTGTCGGTGGATGTCCCGTCGCGGCGCACGTGCCGCCGCTGCCGGAACTCGCCACCGGGGTGGGCACGGTGACCCTCTGGTACATCCTGCGCGCCTTCTCGTCCGGGTCGACGGCGCTCACCGGCGTCGAGGCCATCTCCAACGGCGTGCCGGCGTTCCGCCGGCCGCAGGCGCACAACGCGTCGACCACGCTGGCGATGATGGGCATCATCGCGATCACGATGTTCCTCGCGATCTCGTTCCTGGCCACCCACATCCACGGCATCGTCCCGAGCGAGGAACGATCGGTCCTGGGTCAGATCGCGTTCACGGTCTCGCACGGCGGGGTGTTCTTCTACATCGTGCAGGGGTTCACGGCCGCGATCTTGATCCTTGCGGCGAACACCGCCTACCAGGACTTCCCGCGGCTCTCGGCGATCCTGGCCCGCGACCGCTACATGCCGCGCCAGTTCATGAACCGTGGTGACCGGCTGGTCTTCTCCAACGGGGTGATCGGACTGTGGCTGGCCTCGATCATCGTGATCTACGCCTTCGACGCGAACCTCACGAAGTTGATCCAGATGTACGTCGTGGGCGTGTTCACCTCGTTCACGCTGTCGCAGACCGGCATGGTGAAGCACTGGCGTACCGAGGCACGCAAGGGCGCCGACGCCTACCCGAAGTGGCGCAGCGCCATGGTGGTCAACGCGATCGGCGGGTTCACGACCGCGATCGTCCTGGTGGTGGTGACGGCCACGAAGTTCGCCAAGGGAGCGTGGCTCTCGATCCTGGTGATGATCGCGATCATCCCGTTGCTGCGGGCGATCCACCGGCACTACACCGCGGTGGCCGCCCAACTGCAGCGGGGCACGGTCCGGCCCGGGGAGTACGGCGGCAACCACGTCGTGCTGCTCGTGCAGCACCTCGACGCCGCCACCGCTGAGGCCCTCGGCTACATCCGTTCGTTCCGGCCCTCGAACCTGCACGTGGTGTATCCCGCCCCCCACGGGGCGGTGCCGCCCGAGATGGTCGATGCCTGGCGTGGGTTCGCGGGAGACGCCCCCGATCTGGAGCCGCTCACGGGCCGCGGCGACCTGCGGCGGCAGGTCCGCCAGTTCGTCCGCGGTCTCGACCGGAGCCCTGAGGACTTCGTGACGGTCGTGGTGCCCGAGGAGGTCCGCGGCGGGCTCTCGGCCTACGTGCTGCGCAACCGGATGCTGATCCGTTTGAAGAACAGCCTGCTGCGCGAACCCAACGTGGTGGTCACCGACGTGCCCGTGGCGACACGGGACGCCGGCCCCGCCGGGGTCGACGCGCGTCCGCTGATCCCCTTGCGCACCGTGACGCTGGTCTTCGTCTCGAACGTCAACGAGGTGACCATACGGGCCGTCAACTACGCGCAATCGATCGGCGCCGCCGAGACCCGGGCCATCTACTTCGACCTGGACCCCGACGAAGCGCATGAGCTCGAGCAGCGATGGTTCGACGCGCGACTGGAGATCCCGCTCGACATCGTGGGGGCGCCGTTCCGCGACCTGACCGGTCCGATGCTCGACGAGGTGCGCCGCTACACCCAGCGCGTCGACACCGTGGTCAACGTCATCATCCCCGAGTTCGTGGTGCACCGCTGGTGGCAACTGCCGCTGCACAACCAGACCGCGCTGTTCGTCAAGCGCCTGTTCTTGTTCGAGGAGCGGGCCGTGCTGACGGCCGTGCCGTTCCTCCTCGACCCTCACGCCTCGGGCGCAGCCGAGCCCTCACCCGCGAACGCCTGACGTGCCGGCGCCCGTCTCGTCGCCGAGGCGGATGCGGTGGACCAGTGATGTGACCTCGGCTCCGTAGAGGAACAGCCACATCGCCAGTCGGATGAACAGCAGCAGCCCGAAGACGGTGCCTAGCGTGCCGTAGAGCGCGGACGCGTGACTGATCGATCGGTCGACCAGGTACACGCCTACGAACGACAGGATGGCCCATCCCACGGCCATCAGGACGCCGCCGGCGAGATGCTCTCGCAACGGAACCCCGCGCATCGGCGTCAGCGCCCAGTACGCCAGGGTGAAGTACCCGATGTCGATCACGAGCAGGACCACGAAGCTCGCGACCTTCAGCGGGAACGAGAGCAGGCCCTCGACGTGCAGGCCCACGATGAGGCCGGTGAACGCCAGGGTCACGATCAGCGTCACCCCGAGGCCGACCGTCACCCCCAGCGCTCGGAACCGGTTGGCGATCACGCGCCTGGGGGCGCCGAACACGATCCCGAGGGCGCGCTGCGCCCGGTTCGTCAGCGTGGAGGCAGTCCACAGGACGGTGACGATCCCGATCAGGCCGAGGCTCGTGGCGTTCCGGGTCAGCGCCTGCTGCTGGCTCTCGATCAACGGCGCGAGCCCGGGGATCGAGTTGACGAACGCCGAGTACCAGTGCGCGTCCGAGGCGGCGCTCGCTTCGACCTTCCCGGTGACCGCCAGGCCCAGCATGATCAGCGGGACCAGGGACAGGAACGCCGCGTACGTGAGGGCCGCGGCGTGCGTGCTCACGTCGTCGGCGCCGCTCTTGACGTGGACCTCGACGCACACCTGCACCCCGCGGACGATGCGGGTCTGCACCCCCGGCGTGAACCGCCCCAGGAACTGGCTCGTCATCTGGATCGCGCGTGCCAGTGCGGTCTGGGCGGTGTCGCGCACCCGGTAGGTGGCTCGCTGCGTTAGGTTTGGCATGCGCGCCGAAGCTTCGCACACCCCCAGGAGGACCAAGGATGAACATCAGGCCGGCGAACAAGGACGACGACGACTTCCTCAAGACGATGCTGTACGAAGCCGCCCGATGGAATCCGGACTGGCCGCGCGAGCCGATCCAGGAGGTCCTCGACGAACCCATCCAGCGCCGCTACCACGAGGGCTGGGGCCGCCCTGGCGACGGCGGCGTGATCGCCGAGATGGAAGGCGTGCCCATCGGGGCCGTGTGGTACCGGCTGTTCACGGCCGAGGAACCGGGCTACGGGTTCGTGGACGAGAAGACGCCGGAGGTGTCGGTGGCCGTGGAGCCGCTGCATCGGCGGAAGGGGATCGGCGGCACGCTGCTGCGTGCAGCCATGGTGCAGGCCCGCGAGGAGGGCTACCGGACCCTGTCGTTGTCGGTGGCCGTGCACAACCGGTCCCGGATGATGTACCAGCGCGTCGGCTTCGAGAAGGTGGGCGAGCACGGCGACAGCTGGACGATGCTGGTCAACCTGTAGAGGGTTTCGTCCGACTCAGTCCGGGAGCGAGGTTCCGTCCTCAGATGCCGCCGCGGCGGCCGCGGCCGCATCGAGCGCCGCGTAGTCGGCGCGAACGCTCTTCCAGCGGCGCTTCACCACGATGACGCCCGCCACGAGGATGACCGCGGCGATCACCCAGGCGAACTCACGGATGTATTCCTCGGCTACCGTCCACCGGTCGCCCAGCGCCGCCCCGATCAGGGCCAGCGCCAGGCACCAGGGCAGGCACCCCAGGAGGGTGTAGAGCGTGAATCGCCAGAACGGCATCTCGGCCACCCCCGCCGGCAAGGAGATGAACGTGCGCACCACGGGTAGCAGCCGGGAGACGAAGACCGTGACCTCACCGCGCTGCTGGAACCAGGCGTGGGCCCGGTCCACCTCGTGGGGCCGGATCAACAGGTAACGGCCCCACCGGTCGATCATGGGCCGGCCGCCGTAGTCGCCGGCCCAGTAGGCCAGCCAGGAACCGATCAGGTTCCCCAGGGTGCCCGCCAGCACGACCCCCGCCAGCGTGAGCTCGTTGCCCGCCCCCGCGAACGCCGCCGTGGTGAGGGCTCCACCGAACAGCATCGTGACCTCGCTGGGGATCGGGATACAAGCCGATTCCAGCAGCATCAGGACGAAGATCGCCAGGTATCCGTAATCGGACAGGGCCTGGGTCACGGTGTCGGTGAACAGGGCGAGCAGGGGAGAACCTTTCCTCAGGGCCGGGGAATAGGAAGAAGGTACCAGCGTGTTCTGGGGGCTCCAGAGGGGATGCCACCGCCTGCGACCTGCGCCGCTTCGCCGGTGACCGGTGGTACCGTCCCCGCGAACCGGCCCGCCGATCAACGGATCCCGCGGGTCATGAGGAAGGTCCCCGGCCATGGCCAATACCAAGACCCTGGTGGTCGTCGAATCGCCGGCCAAGGCGAAGACGATCGAGAAGTACCTGGGCGGCGACTACGCCGTCCGGGCTTCCTATGGCCACATCCGGGACCTGGGCAAGGGGTTCGGGGGCCTGGGCGTCGACATCGAGCACGATTTCGTGCCGGATTACGTCGTTCCCGAGGACTCCGAGAAGCACCTGGCCGACCTGAAGAAGGTCATGAAGGGCTCGGGCGACGTCATCCTGGCGACGGACTACGACCGCGAGGGTGAGGCCATCGCCTACCACGTCGCCACCTTGCTGGGCGTCGACCCCACCCACGCGAAGCGGGTGACCTTCACCGAGATCACCCGCGATGCGATCCTCGCGGCCTTCCAGGAGCCCCGTGAGATCGACCTGCAGCTGTTCGACGCGCAGGAGGCTCGCCGCATCCTGGACCGCCTGGTGGGATTCCGCATCTCGCCGATCCTGTGGAAGCGGGTCCGCCCGGGCCTGTCCGCCGGCCGCGTCCAGTCGGTGGCCGTGCGCCTCATCGTCGAGCGGGAGCGCGAGATCCGGGCGTTCAACCCGGTGGAGTACTGGAGCGTCGACGTCCGCCTCACCCCCGACGGCACCGATCAGCCCTTCACCGCGCGCCTGAATCAGATCCCCGACGGCAAGCTCGCCACCTCACCCGACAAGAAGGGCGTGCTGCTCTCCACCGAGGCCGATGCCGCCACGCACGTGGAGCGCCTGCGCCGGGCCAGCTACCAGGTCACGAACGTCGAGCGCAAGGAACGCAAGCGCTCTCCGTCGCCGCCGTTCACCACCTCCACCCTGCAGCAGGAGGCCGCACGCAAGCTCGGGTTCGGCGCCCGCAAGACGATGTCGGTGGCCCAGCGCCTCTATGAAGGCATCACGTTGCCGGGCGAAGGCAGCGTGGGGCTCATCACCTACATGCGGACGGACTCGGTCACGATCAGCGACACCGCCTTGCGAGAGATCGCCGAACTCGTCAAGACCGACTACGGCACGGAGTACTCGCTGGCGGAGTTCCGCCGGTACAAGACGAAGTCGCGCAACGCCCAGGAGGCACACGAAGCGGTGCGTCCCACCAGCGTGATGCGCACCCCGAGTCGCATGGCGAGCGTCCTGGACCGCGACCAACTCCGCCTCTACACCTTGATCTGGCAGCGCACGATGGCGACCCAGATGGCCGAGGCCCGTTTCAACCAGGTGGGCATCGACGTGTCGGCGGTCGCGGCCGCCGCCGCGCAGGAAGAAGGAGCCGGCGACGTGACGTACGGCCTGCGGGCCACCGGCCAGACGATGATCTTCGACGGGTTCATCCGCGTCTACAAGGAGGGCCGGGACGAAGGTCCTGACGAGGACGCCGAGAAGATGCTGCCCGAGCTCACCGTGGACCAGCTGCTGCGCATGCTCGAGGTCCTGCCCGAGCAGCACTTCACGCAGCCGCCGCCGCGCTACAGCGAGGCGTCGCTGGTCAAGACGCTCGAGGAACTCGGGATCGGCCGTCCGTCCACGTACGCCTCGATCATCGACACGATCCAGCGCCGACAGTACGTGACGCTGGAGGACAAGCGGTTCACCCCCACCGACACCGGCGAGGTGGTCACCGATAAGCTGATCGAGCACTTCCCCGATGTGGTCGACGTCACGTTCACCGCGTACATGGAGAAGGAACTCGACGACATCGCCGAGGGCGACCTGGGCAAGGTCCAGATGCTCCACGAGTTCAACGGACCGTTCGAACGCGCCCTGGAGAAGGCCGAGCACTCGTTCGAGCGCTTCAGCGAGGAGCTCGACGAGGAATGTCCCCTGTGTCCCACCGAGGGACGGGAGCCGGGCAAGCTCGAGGTGAAGCTCGGCCGCTACGGCAAGTTCATCGGTTGCACGAACTACCCGGACTGCAAGTACATCCGGAACATGGACGGCAGCGTGCGTCCCGAGCCCGAGATGCTCGACGAACTGTGCCCCGAGTGCGGCAGGCAGCTGCAGAAGCGCGTGGGCCGCTTCGGGCCGTTCACCGGATGCAGCGGCTACCCCGACTGCAAGTACATCAAGAAGGATCCGCCCGTCTCGACCGGCGTCACCTGCCCGCAGTGCAAGCAGGGTGAGCTGATCGAGAAGCGCAGCCGGTTCGGCACGATGTTCTACAGCTGCAGCCGCTACCCCGACTGCGACTGCGCGGTGGGCAACCCGCCGGAGAAGGACCACCCGTGTCCCCAGTGCGGTTCCCTCCTGCTCCGACGGCCCAAGTCGCTCCGGTGCTGGGGCTGCGGTGCCGAGCTGGACCTGGACTTCCACGTGACGAAGGACGGCGACGTCGAAGCGGAGACCGCGGCTCGGCAGGCCAAGGCCGCCGCGAAGGCCGCGCGTGCCGCTGCGAAGAAGCCAACGGCGAAGAAGTCCACCGCCAAGAAGTCGACGAGGAAGAAGTCGACAGCCAAGAAGAAGCCGGCCGCGAAGAAGAAGCCCGCCGCCCGCAAGCAGCCGGCGGCCACGACGACCGCGGCGGCATCGATCCCCTCCACCGAGGGACCGGCGGAGGGCTAAGGCCCAGTGGCTTCCGTCGCCGACGAGGTCGCGGCACTCCGCGGAACCCGTGCGGCCACGCTGAAGGACCTCCTCACCCATCCGGCGTTCTCGCGGCTGCTCGCCGCCATGAGCATCTCCTCGCTCGGCGACTGGGTGGGGTTCGTGGCGGTCACGTCGCTGGTGACCACGCTGTCGGGTTCGGTGGCGAGGGCGGGCTTCGCGATCAGCGCCGTGATGATCGCGCGCATGCTTCCCGCGATCCTGTTCGGTCCGATCGCGGGAGCGCTGGTCGACCGGGTGGACCGCAAGCAGATCATGATCATCGCCGACCTCGGCCGGGGCGTGATGTACGCCGTCATGGCCTTCATGGGCGAACTGTGGGCGATCTTCCTGCTGTCGTTCGCGATCGAATGCCTCTCCCTGCTGTGGACCCCGGCGCGCGATGCCTCCCTGCCGAACATGGTGCCCAGGCGTCAGCTCGCGAACGCGAACTCGCTGGGCCTGGTGAGCACGTACGCCACGCTGCCGCTGGGAGGCGCGGTGTTCGCCGTGCTGACGTGGATCAGCCAGAGCGTGGGGCAGTGGGTGCCGTTCCTGGGCGACCGCCCCGAGACGCTCGCCCTGCTGTTGGACGCCTGCACGTTCGGGTTCTCGGCGTTCATGGTGAGCCGCATCGCGTTCCCCGCGCCGGTGCACGGGCTCACCGGCCGGTTCGATCTGAGCAAGGTGTGGCACGACATCGTCGACGGCGTGCGATTCCTGCGCGAGGACTCGATCGCCTCGGCCATGACCGGAGGGATCGTGGTGGCGTTCGCCGCGGTGGGGGCGGTGCTCGCGCTGGGCCCGATCTTCGTGAGCAGCCTCGACAACAACCAGGCCGCGTGGGGCGTGGTGGTCACTGCGTTCGGCGTCGGGATGTTCCTGGGGATGGCGACGGCGAGTCAGGTCAACAAGTTCGTGGAGCGCGACATCGCCTTCGTGTGGGCGTTGCTCGCGGCCGCGGCCACGCTGTTCGTGCTGGCTGCCATGCCGAGCCTGGCGCTCACCGCGGTCGTCTCGGTGTGGCTCGGCGCCTTCTGCGGCCTGGCTTGGGTGAGCGGTTACACCCTGCTCCAGGAGAACGTCGAGGACGAGTTCCGAGGACGGACGTTCGCCTCGCTCACGACCCTGTCCCGGTTGGGTCTGTTCATGAGCCTCACCATCTTCCCTATCCTGTCGAGCATCTATGACCGACCATTCACGTTCAACGGCCAGGTCTACGATCCACCCGGCCCTCGACTCGCACTGTGGACCGCCGGCGCGCTCGCCGCGGCCGCCGGTGTCAACACGCGGAGGCTGCTCAAGCGGCATCGCCTCTCCCGACCCCAGCCCCTCGCGCTCGTGCCGAAGCTGAAGCGGCCGCCGGCCACCGGGCTGTTCATCGCCTTCGAGGGCGTCGAAGGGGCGGGCAAGGGCACGCAGATCCGGCTTGCCGCGGAGCACCTGCGAGCCGAAGGGCACGACGTGCTCGTGACCCGCGAACCCGGCGGGACCGAGCTGGGTGAGAAGATCCGCGAGGTCCTGCTCGACCCGAAGACCGGCAAGCTCGATGCCCGGAGCGAAGCCCTCCTCTTCTCCGCCGCTCGTGCCCAGACGGTCTCGACCGTGATCCGCCCCGCACTCGCCGACGGCTCGATCGTGATCTGCGACCGGTACGTCGATTCTTCGCTCGCCTACCAGGGGTGGGCCCGCGGCCTGGGGGAACAGGACGTGCTCACCCTCAACGTGTGGGCCACGCAGGGGTTGTTCGCCGACCTGGTGATCCTGCTCCACCTCGAACCCGAGCGCGGATTGCTGCGCTCGACCGAGGCGCCGGACCGCATGGAGCTCGAAGGCCAGGATTTCCACGCCAAGGTGTCCGATGCCTACCTGAAGATCGCCGAGGAACACCCCGAGCGGTTCGTGGTGATCGACGCCGACCGAACGCCCGACGAGGTGTTCGAAGACGTGAGGGCCGCGGTGGAGAAGGTGCTGGCCGATCGCGACGACCTGGGGCCACCGTCGGCGTAGCGACGCCGCGGCGCCCAGATCGACGACGGGTTCGCTTCGCTTCGGCTACCCGCCCGATCCTCCTTGCTTCGGAACCTGCCTCGGACCATGGGTCGGCCGTGAGGCGAGCGTCCCACGCGGGGGAACGTGCGAGAACCCGATCGCATGTGAGGGCACGTGTGAGAACCCGATCGCTGGCAACGACGTGTTCACCGTGACCGGCTGGACGACCGGACGGGGTTGGGTCTCGTCGAGCGCGGCGGGCGCGGCAACGGCGACGACGGTCACCACGGCAGCAGCAGCCGCGGCCGCGAAGACCGCCCGGGGCACTCGCCGAGGGCGTCGCTGTTCCAGGGCCTGGATCGTTCCGGTGTCGGGCTGCATGTCGACCCCTCCTCGGTCGCGATGGCATCGCGTCGTGTCATCGAACCTAGGACCGGGAAGGGCGCGTGGAATCGGTGACCGACCACATGGATGACGGGCGTCGACCGAACCAGTGATGCCGCGGTCGTGGCTAGGGCTCTTGCGGCGCAGGGGGCAACAGGTCGACCCGCAGCTCGCGGCGTGAGCCCACCCCCAACTTCGCGTACGCCCTGGACAGGTTCGCCTCGACGGTGCGGACGCTCACGAACATCGACTCGGCGATCTCACGGTTGGTCCGGCCCTCGATCGCCAGGACCACCGTCTGCCGCTCGCTCTCGGTGAGGCCGACGGTGGCGGTCCGGCCGCTGATCCGCGCCAGTGAGGCCCGGGCCTTGGCCGCCCAGAGCGGTGCGCCCAGCGCCTCGAACATCGACAGGGCCGATCGCAGGGACGCCGCGGCGGCTCGCTTCTGTTTCGCGCGCCGCTGGATATCCCCGAAGGCCAAGGTGGTGCGTGCGAGCTCGAACGGTTGGCTCACGCGGGCGTGGCGAGCGACCGCGTCCTCGACGTACGCCAGCGCAGCGGGAAGATCACCGCGCGCGGCTGCGATCGATCCCCGGCTCCGCGCGGCGGTTGCGAGCGTCAGGGGACGGTCGAGCTTCTCGCTCCAGGCCTGGAAGGGTTCGAGCACCTCCTCAGCCCGGTCGATCTCTCCGATGCCGATGAGTGCTTCGACCGCGTCCGGTACGACGGGGTAGATCCCCGGTTCGACGATGTTGCGAGCGGCGAGCAGGTCCGGAAGCGGTTCGAGCCAGCGATGGGCCGCGGCTGGGTCGCCGAGCGACAGTTCGAGGAATCCGAGCACGGATCGATTCGTGATCACGTGGAAGAGGTCGCGGTGGCGTTCGGCCAGGGCGAGCCCTTCGGTGGCATCGGCCCGCGCCGCTTCCACCATGCCGAGATGCGCCTCCGCCAGCGAGCGAGCCCACAGTCCCAGCTCGCGGGCTTGGTCGTACCCAGCTTCCGCCAGCGTCTCGAGCAGCTCCTCGGCATAGTCAAGACCACGAGCGAACGCTCCGGCGCGGGTCTCCAACTCCGACAGGTAGACGAGCATCTCCCACAGCAGGAGGTACCGACCTCGCTCCACCACATCGGTGTGCGCGCGCTCCAGGATCTGCCGGCCGCCCTCGAGGTCTCCCGACCACATCCGCTGGGCCCCCAGCGTATTGAGCGAGTTGGTGAGCAGGTACGAGAGCATCTGCCGGTCGGCCTGTGGGTCCTCGAGTTCCTGGGCCTCGGCCAGGAGCGACGACGCGTCGATGCCGAGCATGAATTCGGCATAGGCGGTGGTGATGAGCGCGAGCGATCGCGGGCCGGGATCGCCGCCGGTTCCCGCGAGCTCGATCGCACGTCGGGCATGACGCGCCGCGACCTTGAGATCACCGCCGACGATCTCGATCCATCCCAGATCCGCCATCGCGGATGCCATGAGATCGGGAGCGCCGTCCGACTCGGCGACCGCCTGCTCCAGGAGGGGCCGGATCTCCGTGAGGTCGTTCCAACCGAAGCCCGACAACAGGTAGAGGACCTCGGCCCGCTCGGGGCCGGACGTCGAGGCACGCAGGGCGTCGTCGGCCGCTCGCCGTGCCGCTCCCGCGTCCCCCGCTTGGAATCGGTACTCCGAGGTGTGCAGTGACCGTTGCCGGTGCATCGCCGTGTCGTGGTCGGGGGTCAACCGCAGGGCGAGTTCCTCGAGCTCGGCAGCGGTCCAGGGAGCGCCACGCTTCGAGGCGTGGATCGCCGCCGTGTCGAGGGCACCGGCTACCTCGGGATCTGGCGCGGAGGAGGACAGTGCGAGGTGGCGAGCGCGCTCCTCGGGGTCGGCGATCGTCCGAGCGAGTCGAGCGTGCGCGTCCCGCCGCCACGCCGAGGTCGCCTGCCCGTAGACGGCGGAAGCGAGGAGTGGGTGCGTGAACTCGACCTCACCGGTGCTGAGGACGCGGACGATCCCTGCCGCTTCGGCGGGCCCCAGGCGATCGTCGCCGGAACCTCCCGACTCACGAAGGAGCTCGACCGTGGGACTGGAGGTGGCCGACGCCAGGAGCAGGACATCCTGCGTCTCGGGCGGGACCGACCCGATGCGATCGTGGAGCAGGTTGCCCAGGTCGTCGGGGACCGGGAGCGGTTCTCCCGGCGGCGGCTCCCCGTCGACCGATCGCATCGCCCGCACGATCTCGAGGCCGAACAACGGGTTGCCGCCCGAGGCCTCGTGGATCTTGACCAGGATCGGCCGGGAGAAGCGCCCGTCGGTGCGTTCATGGATCAACCGCGTGAACACGTCCAAAGGGAGCGGTCCCACGTCCAGCCGGGTCAGACGCTCACCCAGCGACGTCTCGAGGTCCAAGGGATCGGGGATCCCTTCGGTGACCCGCAGGGTCGTGAGCACCGAGACGGCCTCGGCCTCCAGACGACGCAGGACGAACGACAAGGCGTGCGCCGAGGGCGGGTCGATCCATTGCACGTCATCGATCGCGAGCAGCACCGGTCGCTCGTCCGCGAGCAACCGCAGCGCACTCAAGACCGCCACGGAAACGGCGTGACGGTCCGGGCCGCGGTCGTCGCCCTCCGCGCGGAGCAATGCGACCTCCAACGCGCGGCGCTGCGGGGCCGGGAGCTGACCGGCCACATGCTCGAAGCGTTCGTTCAGCAGATCGGCGAGGGCGGCGAAGGCGAACGCCGTCTCCGCTTGCCTCGGGCGGCTCGTCAGGACATCGGTACCCGCTGCCCCGGCGATCGAGACGCCTTGGAGCCACAGGATGGTCTTGCCGATCCCCGCCGAGCCGCTGATGACCATGCCGGCCGGTCCGGTGGGGGCCGCCTGGACGAACGACATGATCGCAGCGAGTTCGTCCTCACGTCCGATCGGTTGGTCGCCGGTCATCGCCGCGCCTCGCCACGTCCCCATGGACCGGATGGTCCGGGTCAACCCTAGTCGTCTCGGCATCCGGCCGGGCGGTCGCACCTTCGCGCTACCATCGCCGGATGCAGCCCGTCCTCTCGAGCGTTCCAGGCCAGGACGTCGCCATGGCGTTCCTCACCAGCGCCGCCTCGCGGCCGCACCACGCCTACGTGTTCGCCGGACCGGAGGGCAGCGGCAAGTCGATCGCCGCACGCGCCTTCGTCGCCACCCTGATGTGTCGCAACGGCGGCTGCGGGGAGTGCCGCGACTGCCGCCTGGCGTTGAAGGACCACCATCCCAACGAGTTCCTGATCGAACCCGAGGGCCGCGACATCCACGTCGACACGATCCGCGACGAGGTGTGGCATCCCGCATCGCGCACCTCGCCCGAACCGGGCCGCAAGGTCTTCGTGATCCGCGAGGCCGACCGGCTCTCACCCGCCGCCGCCGACACCCTGCTGAAGGTGCTGGAGGAGCCGCCCGCCGACGCCGTGTTCCTGTTGATGTCGGCACGCGCGCATGAGCTGCCCGACACCGTGCTGTCGCGGTGTCACGTCGTCACGTTCACCGCTCTCTCCGAGGCGTTCGTCGTGGACGCCCTCGTCACCGAAGGGGTGGACGAGACGAAGGCAGCCCTCGCGGCGCGGCTCGCCGGTGGCAACCTGGGTCGTGCCCGGCGCCTCGCGGTCTCGGCCGACGGCCTGAAGTTCCGCGAAGCCGCACGTGACGCGATCGAGCTCGCGGCGCAGGGTCCGCCCGGCGGTCTCGCCGCCGCCACCGTCGTGCTGGAGGCCGCCGCCGAATACAAGAAGAACCTCAAGGGCGAGCTCGACGAGGAGCTCGCGCCGTTCATGGATGAGAAGGGCCGCCCCGAGGACGCCTACCGTGGCGCGATCAAACGCATCGAGACCCGCTTCAAGCGCAAGGAACGCCGAGCGGAACGCGACTACGTCGATTGGGTGCTGCTGGCCGTCTCGGCGCTGCTCCGCGATCGCATCGCCGCCGGCGTCGGCGTCCGCGCCGCCGACCTGTTGAACCCCGACCTCGCCCCCGGCGACGTCCTGGGGGTCACCCGGGCGGCGAAGGGTCTCGCAGGGATCGAGGCCGCCCGAGCCGAGCTCGCCGACGACTTCAACCTCAACGTGCGGCTCGTGCTGGAGCGGGCCTTCCTCTCGCTGGTCGAACTCGCCGCCTGACGGGCATCGACGCCCTCTGCTACTCATGCCGCGCACCCAGGACTACTTCAACTGTGGTGCTGGCACTACTGGCGGTCGGACCCTACGGTGGGACGCTGGTCGTATCGCCCGAACCCACAGGAGCATCAGCCATGTCCGTCCGAGTGCTCATCGTCGATGACCAGGAGCCGTTCCGCATGGCGGCCCGCATGGTCGTCGACGCCACGGACGGCTTCGACGTCGTGGGCGAGGCCGAAACCGGTGAAGACTCGGTGACGATGGCGGCCGACCTGCAGCCCGACCTCGTGCTGATGGACGTGAACCTTCCCGGGATCAACGGCCTGGACGCCACGCGACAGATCCTGAGCGGTTCGGACACGGTCGTGGTGCTCCTGCTCTCCACCTACGAAGAGGACGAATACGCGCCCAAGGCGGCCGAATGCGGGGCGGCGTCCTACATCCCCAAGGCCGTGTTCGGACCGGACCGGCTCGAAGACGCCTGGTCGGCCGCGAGCGCTTCACAGTAGTCTCGCTCAGACTACCGGGCCCCCCTATGTCGGGTCATGTCGGTGAGATCGGCACGATCCCGAACACGACGGTGCCGATCCCGGGGGCGGAGGTCACCTGCAGCGAGCCGCCGACCGCATCCAGCCGGTCCTGCATCCCCTGGATCCCCGTGCCCGGCGTGTACGTCTCTGGATCGAAGCCCACCCCGTCGTCGCGAACCTCGAAGGTCAGCGAGCCGTTTGACGTCCGCAGCTGAAGCTCGATCCCCGATGCCTGCGCGTACTTCGACACGTTCTGCATGGCTTCGAGCACGCAGAAATACACGGTCGCCTCCGCCTCAGCCGGATAGCGCCCGATGCCGTCGGCGTCCAGGCGCACCGGCACGGCGACCTTGCGTCCCTGCGCGGCAAGTGCCGTCGCCAGGCCCTTGTCAGCGAGCAGCGGCGGGTAGATCCCGCGTGCCAGGTCGCGCAGGGTCTCCAGCGCGTCGTTCGTGTCCGCTTGGATCTGGGCCAGCATCTCGTGCGCCTTCGTGGTGTCGCGGTCGATCAACGTGTCGGCCAGCCTGGTCTTGACCGACAGTGCGACCAGCTGTTGTTGCGCGCCGTCGTGGATGTTGCGTTCGAGGCGGCGCCGACCCTCGTCCTGGGCGGCGACCATCCGCTGGCGGGACGCACGGAGGTTCTCGATCAATCCCACGTTGCGCAAAACCAAGCCGGCTTGGGCGGCCATGTCGCGGATCAGCCGTTCCCGCGCGGGGTCGATCGGATCGTTGGCGTGGAACGACGCTGTGATCGCCCCCAGCAGCTCGCCGCGGTCTCGCACCTCCGTGCGATGGCCGTCGTCCGGGAATCGCGGCAACGTCTTCCCGGGGTCGGCGACGGGATCCTCGGGCGGCAGGTCGGAGGGCCAGGTCGCCGCCACCCGGTACACCCCGCTCACACGCAGCCAGACGCGGACGTCCTTCGCCCGGGTGGCTCCACCCACGATCGCGGCCATCCGGGGCAGCACGTCGTCGGTGGCGTAGGTCTCCGAAAGCCGTTCGGAGAACTCGCTGAGCACCTCGGACGGGCTGGCCCGGCCGCCGTACACGACCCGGTCGGCGATACGAGACGCGAGCCGGTATGCCGGAGCGACCATCAACCCGTACGCCAGGCCGAGGAAGAGCATGAGCGCCGGCGAGTCGGACAACGAGGGGACGATACCGACGCCGACGAGCACGGCGATGACCCCACCCACCCCCACCAGCAGCACGACGACGATCGCGAATACCACCGTCTTCTTGATCACGACGTCGAGGTCGTAGAGACGATGACGCATCACCGCGTTCTGGATCGCCAGCGGGACTCCGATGCCGATCACCGCGAACAGTGCCGTGAACCCGATCGAGCCCACGACGGGGAAGACGGACTGCAGCGTCAGCCCCAGGGTCAGGATCACGATCGCGGTCGCAGCCACCCATGCCAGCAGCGCGATCTGCTGTCGTTCGTCGCCGGCGGCACGGCGGTAGCGGACCACCACGGCAGCCACGGAGCCGATGGCCCCGAGGATGAGCAACGGCCCCCCGACCCAGTCGAACACCACGGTGATCGACCGGAGGCCCTCGATCCCGGTGGGGTTGGTGATCGTGGGGAAGTCGGTGTAGAGACCCGGCTTCAGGATCGCCGACGCGATCAGGAGGCCGCCGCTCGTCAGGACCGCGATGAGCACGATGCGCCATCGGGACGACAACAGGGTCCCGGTGGGGAACAGGAGCAGGATCACCAGCAGCGGGATGAAGACCCCGTAGAAGACGAAGCCGTTGAGCCATGCGGCCACCTCTGGCAACGGCAGGGCTCCGGGGTTGGTCTTGAGCGTGTACGTGAGGTACTCGTCCGCCACCCCGACGACCGCGAACGAGGCAGCCATGACGAGCATCAGCCAGCCGATGGGGTTGCGCGGTACGCGCGTGGCCAGGAAGGCGCCGACGATGCCGTACCCCGTCACCATCATCGCGGCGACCACCACGAACAGGCCGAACGTGTCGTTGACGATCGTCAGCACGATCGCCGCGGTGAGCACGAGGATCGCGGCGACCGAGATCGCCCAGGGCCATCGCAGCGGTCGGGCCTCGTTCATCGCTGCCCTTCGGCGGCGGGCACGGTCCCGTGCAGAGACGTGCCCTCGCCGGCCGCGCTCTCGATCCGCATCGTGCCTCCGAGCGCGTCGAGCCGGTCGGCGATGCCCTGCAGGCCGGTGCCGTGCGTGGTCACCTCCGTGTCGAAGCCGCGACCGTCGTCGGTGATGTCGAAGGCGAGCGAACCGTCCATGCGCGCCAGGGTGATCGTCACGTGTTCGGCCTCCGCGTACTTCGCCACGTTATTGAGCGCCTCCAAGCACGAGAAGTAGACCGCGGACTCGACCGCCTGCGGGTAGCGCGTGATCCCGTCCGCCTGGACCGTGACCGGCACCGGCGACTTCCGGCCCTGCGCCTCGAGCGCTGTGGTGAGGCCTTTGTCCGCCAGCAGCGGTGGATAGATCCCGCGGGCCAGGTCTCGCAGATCCTCCAGCGCTTCGTTCGTCCGACCTTGGAGCGTCGCCATGAGCTCGCGCGCCTTGGCCGGATCGCGATCCGTGAGCTGCTCGGCGAGCCGAAGCTGCACCGTGAGCGCCACGAGCTGCTGCTGCACACCGTCGTGGATGTTCCGTTCGAGCTTGCGGCGTTCCTCGTCCTGGGCCGCCACCAACCGCTGACGTGACGCGCGCAACTCCTCGATCAATCGAACGTTGCGAAGGACGAGCCCCGCCTGGGCGGCGAGGTCGCGAACCAGCGCCTCCTTGGACGTGTTCATCGGATCATCCGCCGGGAGGTCGAGGGTGATCGCACCCAGGAGTTCGTCCTGGTGGCGGACCTCGGCGAGGTAGTCATCGTGCGGTCCCGTGATCTCGTCCCCGCGGATGAGTCGGCTCGCCGGTGGCTCGACGTCGGTGGGCCACCTCGCCTCACAGCGCAGCTCGGAACCGACGCGCAACCACACGTCGGCACGACGTGCTCCTGTGGCCTGCACGAGTAGATGCGCCATCCGTGGCAGGACGTCGTCGGTGGAGTAGGTCTCCCCGACGCGTTCGCTGAACTCCGAGAGCACCTCGTACGGGGTGGCGCGCCGTCCGTAGACCAGCCGGTTGGCGAAGCGGGTCGCGCGGGGTCGCAGCCAGAGGAAGGACCCGGCGAGGAACGCCGCGATGATGACCGTCGCCACGTAGTCCGTGCCGCCGACGCCGATCAGCAAGGTCGGCACGACGGCCACGATGACGAATCCAAGCACCATGAAGGCGACCACCAGCACGCCGTACTGGACCGTCTTGCGGATCACCAGGCCCATGTCCCACAGGCCGTGACGGAAGATCGCGACGAGGTAGGCGCCCGGCACCCCGACCAACAACGTCAGGACCAGGAACGCGAAGAGCACCAAGAAGAACGGCGGCGTCTCCTGGTCGTTGCCGAGGAGTGCTCCGACGAAGGTGCCGATGAACCCAAGGAGCAGCATCGTCCCGGCGGTCGCCGCAACGAGCACCAACAGCCGCATCTGCTCCCGCAGGGTTCCGGTGGATCGGCGGTAGCGCTGGCGGATCGCGATCGCCGGGGCGAAGGCGGAGATCTGGGCGACGATCGTGCCGGCGGTGATCAACGCGTTGGCCACGGGGGCGGCGCCGTCGATCCCAATGGGGTTGACGTAGAGAACCCCGTCCGAGATGTAGGAGTTGAGCGGGCCGGGGGAGACGACGTAGCCGAGGATCGCCAGACCGGTGCCACCGAGCAGGCCACGGACGGCCCATCGCCATCCCGGACTCGGCACATGACCGTCCGGGTAGAGGAGGAACAGCAGCGGGAGCAGAGCGATGGGGAAGATCAGGTAGAAGCCGACGAAGGCGATCAAGCCAAGGAAGGGGATCGAGCCGGGATCTCGACGCGCGCCGACGAAGACCAACACCTGGAACAGGTTCGCCAAGGGAAGGGTCGCACCGATCGCCAAGAAGATCCATCCCGCCCAGTTCCGGGGCTGTTTCGAGACGATCAGGGCGCCGACCGCCATCCAGCCCAAGCAGGCGAGGAGTACCGCGACAAGACCGATCACCGTGCTCGTCTGGGTCTGGCCGAATCGCGCTCCGTCGGCGATCAAGGCCTCAGAGGCTTTCCTGACCTCTTGGACACGATCCGCCGTGGGGTCGCCGATCACGACGATCGTCGCTGGCGACGGGTCGGGCGGAGCGATCGCTCTGAGCGCGAATGCCGCTATCGAGGCGCCGGCGCACAGCACGATCGCGACGATGGCGATCGTTCGCGCCGTGCGTGAGCCCGTGGGCGGACGATCACTTCGGGACACCTCAGGTCTGGCGGTTCCCTCCATGCCCGGATGGTCGCATCCGCGTCCACCCAGGGCCAGGGGGAGAACGCCACCACTTCGCCAGGTGCCTCCACCCCCGCCAACCGTGGTGGCGGCCGGGTCGTCGTCGCAGGTCAGGGGGCCTACGGTGAGATCGCAGACAACCGCCCGAAGGAGATGACCCACGATGACGACCATCCTGGTAGGCACCGACACCACGGCCTCGGCCGATCTCGCGGTGGAAGACGCCGCCGCCCTGGCCCATGCGAGGGGAGCCGAGCTCCTCGTGCTCTACGTCCGCAAGGACGGCGACCTCCGCACGGTGGTGGATCCAGCGAAGTCCGCGGACCCTTCCGGCTACCTCGCCAGGATGGGGGAGCGCTTCCCCGGCCTGGCGACCCGGACACGGACCGAGACGGGCGACGCCGCCGAGCGCATCGTCGAGGTCGCGGCCGAGGAGCACGCCGACACGATCGTGGTGGGCAACCGAGGCGTCCACGGGAGCTGGTGGCGCGTCAAGGACAGCGTCCCGAACCTCGTCCTGCGCCACGCCCCGTGCAGCGTGTTCATCGTGGACACGCGGAGAGCTCAGTGACGCTAGGGCTGATCGGTCTCACGGAGGAACGCGAGCACGGCCATCACGCGGCGGTGCACATCGGGTTCCTCCGTGAGGTCCAGCTTGTGGAACAGGGAGTTGATGTGCTTCTCGACGGCGCGTTCGGTGAGGAAGAGCGACTTCGCGATCGCGGCGTTGTTCTGGCCCTGCGCCATGTGCGAGAGGACCTCGCGCTCGCGGTCGGTGAGGGAGGCCAGCGGGGAGTGCGCCATCCGGTCCTTGGCGGCGACGAGCGCTTCGACCACCTTGGGGTCGAGCACGCTGCCCCCGCGAGCCACCTCTTCGAGGGCGCGGACGAGTTCGTCCACATCGGCGACGCGTTCCTTCAGCAGGTAGCCGAGCCCGGCGGCGCCGTCCTTCAGCAGCTCGTAGGCATACTCCTCGTCCGCGAACTGCGAGAGCACGACCACGCCGATCTGCGGGTGGGTCTCGCGGATCAGCTTGGCCGCCTCGATGCCTTCGTTGCTGTTCGTCGGCGGCATCCGGATGTCGGTCAGCACCGCGTCGGGAGCCAGTTCGGTGACGGCGGTGAGCAGTTCGTCGCGCGTTTCGGCCGTCCCCACGAGTTCCACGGTGTCGACCGATGCCAGCAGCGCGGCTGTTCCTTCGCGCACGAGGTAGTTATCCTCCGCGAACACCACTCTGATCATGCGCGGATGGTACACGTGCACCCCCGGCCAGGAAGGCGAGCGGCGTGAACATCAAGGTCGTGCTCGGCGAGGACAACGTGTTGGTGCGCGAGGGCGTGCGAGCCCTGCTGGACTCCTACGACGACATCGAGGTCGTGGGGGTGGCCGAGGATGCCCCGTCGTTGCTCGCCACGGCTGCCGAGCACGAACCCGATGTCGTGGTCACCGACATCAAGATGCCACCCAGCTTCCAGCTCGAAGGGATCGACTGCGCGCACTCGATCCGCGACAGCCACCCCGACACCGGGGTGGTCGTCCTCAGCGCCCACGACGACGAGGAGTACGCCATCGCGCTGCTCGGCAAGGGGCAGAGCGGCCTCGCCTACCTGCTGAAGGACCGGATCGCACAGGGCGATGAACTCGTGCGTGCGATCCGCGAGGTGCACGCCGGAGGCAGCGTCGTCGACCCCACGATCGCCGAGCGGTTGTCCGGCCGGGGCGAGACCGCGGAGCGTGATCGCGAGCTCTTGGACATGATGGCGAAGGGGTTCGGCTACGCGGAGATCGCCGAGGCGCTCGGCACGACCCAGGAGGCGGTCGACCGCCAAGTCACCGACCTGTTCCGGTCCATGGCGGGCGACGGCGGCGGCACCAGCCTGGTCGACGAGCTCAAGCGCTTGCACGAGGCGGTCGTGGAGCAAACCGAGTCACGTCGCATGCTGGCGTCGTTCGTCCCGCGGCAGCTCGCGGAGCAGCTGGCCTCACACCCGAAGACGGCGATCGAGCCCCAAGAGGTTGTGGTCACGGTCCTGTTCAGCGACATCCGTGGGTTCTCGACGATCGCCGAACGACTGCAAGCTCGCGAGGTCGCCTCGGTCGTCGGCAAACACCTCGAGGCGATGGCCGAGGTGGTCGCCGCACACGGCGGCACGATCGACAAGTTCCAAGGCGATGCCGTGATGGCGGTCTTCGGCGCCCCCGAGCCCCTGCCCGACCACGCGGAACGAGCGCTGCGCTGCGCCATCGCGATGCAGGAACGACAGGCGGAGCTCAATGCTGCCGGGTGGGAGGTCGTCGATCTGCCAGAGATGGGTGTGGGGATCGGGGTGAACACCGGCAAGGTGATCGCCGGCACTGTGGGCGGTGGCGGCCGGCTCGAGTACACGGTGGTGGGAGACGCGGTCAACATCGCCTCGCGGCTCCAGAACGAAGCGGCCGGCGGCGAGATCGTGGCGACGGACAGCACCGTCGCCGCCGCGCCGGGCGTCATCTGTGAGTCGATCGGCACGAAGCACGTGAAGGGCCGCGAGGAACCGGTGGAGGTGTTCCGTGTCGTCCACGGCTCCTGACCGTTCCCGCGCGGGACTGGCCTGGCTCCTGTTCTCCGTGGCCATCGGCACCGCGTTGGTCGCGGTCGTCTTCAGCTTGATGTCGGGTGGATCGTCGGAACCGTCGGTGACCTCGATCGGCGTCGGTGACGTCCTGTTCCTGGTGTCGTTCCAGATGTTCTCGATCGTCGGGGTCCTGATCGCATCACGCAGGCCCGAGAACGCGGTGGGGTGGCTCTTGCTCGGGATCGGGGTGGCGAACGGTGTCGGGCTCCTCTCGAGCGCCTATCCGGCATGGGCGCTCTACGTCCACCCCAGTGCACCGTTCGGCGCCGAGGTCGCCGGCATGACGTCGTGGCTCTGGATCCCCGCCGTCGCCCTCCCGGCCACGTTCCTGTTGCTGATCTTCCCCGATGGTCACCTGCCGTCGCCACGCTGGCGGTGGTTCGCGCGCGTCCTTGCCGCCGGCATGATCGCCGGATCGATCGGGATCCTGTTCTCCCCCGGAGCCGTCGACGGGTTCCCCGGGGTGCTCAACCCCTTCGCGGTGAGCTCGCTGGAGTGGCTCACCGTCGGGATCTTCGTCATCCCTATCGGCGTCGTCGCCGCCGTCGCGAGTCTGGTGATCCGGTTCCGGCGGGCCACCGGCGATGACCGACAACAGATCAAATGGATCGCCGTCGCCGCGGCGATCGTCGGGGTCCTGTACGCGACGGCGTTGGTCGTCTCGTTCTCCTGGGGATGGGACAGCCAGGTGACGCCCGGATGGGTGCAGACCCTGCAAGGCCTGTGCCTGGCCAGCTTCGGCCTGCTGCCGATCGCGATCGGGATCGCGGTGCTGAAGTACCGCCTCTACGACCTCGATCTGGTGATCCGCAAGACCGTCGTGTTCGCGTTGCTCGCCGCCTTCATCACCGCCGTGTACGTGGGGATCGTGGTGGGCGTGGGGACGATCGCGGGCGCCGCGAGCAACACCGTGTTGTCCGCGGTGGCGGCCGCCGCGGTGGCGCTGGCCTTCCAGCCGGTCCGCCGAGGCGCGCAGCGGATCGCCGACCGGTTGGTCTACGGCTCGCGCGCGACCCCGTACGAGCTGTTGTCCGACTTCTCCCAGCGTGTGAG
>JBKPMF010000090.1:0-8644 GCA_046732015.1 Actinomycetota bacterium | reverse complement strand
CACGAAGGCCGAACGCAAGGATCAGGCGCGCATCGAGCGCGAGCAGATCCAGCGTCAGATGGCCGCCCGCAAGCGCAACCGGAACATCGGCATCGCGGTGATCGCGCTGGCGGTCGTGGCCGTGCTGGTGGTCGTCCTGGTGATCAAGCCGGGCGACAGCACCGACCCCGGGGTGGGCGACACGCCCGCCGACCTCCTCGCCCAGGCCCCGGACGCCAAGGCCGACGCGGGATGCGACGACGTGCAGACGATCGGCTTCTACGACGGGGTGAACGACCCGCAGAGCCCGCAGTACACCGATCAGGCACACATCGGCGCGCCAGGCAGCGCGTTCCCGCAGATGCCGCCCCTCACGAGCTACCCGAGCCAGCCGCCCGTGTCTGGGCCGCACGCGAACATCCCGCCCGGGCCGGCTCCCGCCGGGTTCTACGACGACCCGCCGGACCTCGGGCGTGTGATCCATTCACTCGAGCACGGCGCGTCGGTGATCTGGTACAGCCCGTCGGCCACCGATCAGCAGCTGCAGCCATTGCGGGACTTCTACGACCGCGACGAACCGGCCGTGGGTCAGGATCGCGTGATCGTGGCGCCCTACGACTACGAAGGCGACGGGGGTCAACTGCCCAGCGGCGTGATGATGTCGCTCGGCGCCTGGCATAGGCAGCAGAACTGCTCTCAGTTGAGCCTGCCCGTGGCGTTCGACTTCACCAGCCAGTACTCGTTCCCGACCTCCGAGGGCCGTGACTACGCGGGCGAAGCCCCCGAAGCCGGCGCCTCGCTGTAGTTCCAGTAGGACGACACCATGGCCAACCGGAAGAAGAAGCGCCAACGCCGGCCGAGCGGCCCGGCGACCACAGCCCCCAAGACCAGCGCGGAGGGTCCGTCGGAGGCCAAGCAGGCTCCGTCGCGCGGTGGCGCCAACATGGCGCGGCGCGAGCGCAAGGAACAGGCGCGCGCGGCGCGCGAGGCCGAACGCAAGCGGGCAGCCCGCCACGCCGCCTTCCGGCGAGCCGCGGTCTTCTCCGTCGTCGGCCTGGGGGCGGTCGGCGTGGTGTTCTGGTTGCAGCGGGCCGCCGCACCCACCGACCTGTCGGCGGAGGCGAAGGCCGCGGCCTCCGCGGCGAACTGCAGTGAGGTCATCACGCCACTGGGCAACGCCACGGGCGCCCACGTGCCGCAGGGCACGCCGATCACCTACGACCAGCGACCGCCCACGTCCGGTGACCACTATGCGGAGGTGGTGGCCGCCCAAGACCCGGCCATCCTCACCGAGCCGCTCGACGAGCCGGCCTCGGTGCACTTCCTGGAGCACGCCGGCATCATCGCCTACTACCGGGACTCGGGCGATGCGGCGCTCCCCGACGACGTGGTGTCGGCGGTGGGCGATGTCGCCACAACCCAGCGGAACATGTTGATGGCGCCCTTCCCCGACCTGCCGGACGGCACTTCGCTCGCCCTCACCGCGTGGAACAAGGAACTCACCTGCCCGGGCAGCGTGACGGCTGCACAGGCACGCACGATCGCGAACGGGTTCGCCGATGCGTTCGTGTGCACGAGCAACGCTCCGGAACCGAAGTCCAGCGGCGCGTGCTGATGGAGGCGGGCCGCTAGGACACCGAGCAGGCGCCGCCGTCGACGCACGTGATGGTGCCGTGCTCGAACGTCGCCGTGGTGCCGCCGCCGGCGTTGTGCACCCTCGAGGTCGGGAAGCCCAGCGACCCGGTGGCCGCGCCGCGGTCCAGGTACTCCCCCAGCACCTTGCCCCACAGGGCGTGGGTCCCGGCGCCGCCCTTGGCGTAGATGCGTCCTCCCTTGAACAGGATCCGCTCGCCCGGGGTGCCGGGCACCGGCTTCACCTGCGTGGAGGGCAACCCCAGTTGGCCGGTGGCCCCGCCCACGCCGACGTACTCCTTGTAGATGGCTCCCCGCAACCACACGGAGACCCCGGCGGCGCTGTTGCGGTAGATACCGCCCACCTGGAACTTCTGCCGCGCACCGCCGGCCATCGTCACGACGGAGGAGGTGGGCAGCCCCGGCTTGCACATCAGTGAGTCGTATTTCGCGCGGATCGTGCCCACGATGTTCTTGTTCTGATTGACCCACAGTCGGCTGTCCCACGCCGAGACGGCGCTCTTGAGCTCCGAGCCCGACACCGAGGCCTGGCCCGACGTGCCTTTCACCACCGCGGTGATCACCCGTCCGCCCCGTCCCCGCTTGATCTTGGGGAAGCCGGTCACGGTGCCGATGCCGCCCGTGTACGGCGAGAGCCGGCTCGTGAGTTCGCTGGCCGTGAGCTGCCGCTTCCAGTCGGTCCACGGGTTGGCCGCGGTGTATTCGCCGGGATCGCATTCAGCCTTCAGGTAGGAGACCGAGTAGGCGGGGTTCCCGCTGTGCCAGACATCTTCGACGGCGTCCGAGTGCCCGCCGTCGGAAGCCGCGAAGAACGCCTGGATCACCTTGCCCTGCTGCGTCGTGACGATCTGCCGGGTGGTGGCATTGACCGCGTGCACCCAGCGCTTGCCGTCCGTGCCACCCTCCTTGTTGTAGCCGATGTACACCTGGTCGTTGGCGCCGTCGGTGAGGTCACACTTGCAGTAGGCGCGGAGCCCGTAGTTCCGCGCGGTGTACGTCGCGAACGTCCGAGCGGCCACGGCCTGGGTCTCCAACGCCTGAGCCGGCCACGAGCTGGGCATCTCGCCGATCCCCAGCAGGTACTGCTCCATGGCGATCGGCACGATCACTCGTTCCTGCCACGAGCCGCCGCCGCGGTAGAGGTTGAACTCGAGGTAGCCCCGGTTGTAGGCGTAGCCGACCCCGCTCACGGCGTCGGCTTCCTTCACGAAGACGCGGGAGCCCGTGTCGGCGTAGGTGGCGAACAGGTCGTAGGCCTTGCCGCCCCAGACCTTGCCGCCCACCAGGTCGCCGGTGTGGTCGCGGATCGCGTAGCCCTTGCCCGTGGAACGCACCGTCCAGGTCTTGCCGCCGGGGATCTTCGCCACGAAGTTCCCCTTGGGCCTGCCGATCCACAGGCGCACCGGCCCCGAGCGGGCGCCCAGGTGGATCAGGGTTCGGTCGTAGGTGATCCCCACGCGAAGCTTGGCCACGGGGTGCTGATCCTTGACCACTCTGGTGCCGCGGTAGAAGTTCTTGAGGATCCGAGCGTGGTCCCAGCCCTCCAGGGCCAGGCCGTAGGACCCCCACTGAGACATGCCCAACCCGTGCCCGAACCCGGACCGGAAGAAGGTGAAGCCGCCGCCTCGCTCGGCGCCACCGCCGGTTGCGGGTGGGGCTCCCGTGAACGGGTCCTCGGTGGTGCCGGCCGGCACGGTGCCTTCCCCTGCAGCCCGTGCCACCGGACCGAGCATGGCCAGCACGATCGAGAACACCGCGATGAGAAGGCTCGTTCGGCGCATCCTGGTTGACCCCCCGGTCAGGTTCGGCACGTTCCTACCTTGGCACATCGACGTAGGACATCCACTGACGCATCGGCGCCGTTCGGCCACCGATTGAGGACCAGGAGGCGGGCCTAGGCGATCGCCCCGGCCGAGACGCGGGCCACCTCCAGCGTGAGGCCGGCGGGGACCGAGGCACCTTCGCCGATGACCGAATCGATCACGGTGGCGCCCGCCCCCACCGTGGCGCCCTTCGCGATGATCGAACCGGCGACGTGTGCTCCCGCCGCGATCGTGACATCGGCGTGCAGCACCGAATCGTCGATCTGTGCCTCGGAGCCGATCGAGGTGCCCGCCCCGACCGCCACCCAACGGCCCAGATGGGCGCGGAGATCGACCGTGGTTCCGTCCGCGATCCACGGGGCGGGGTAGGACACGTCGTGCACCTTGCCCTCGAGCATGTCGAAGTGGGCCTGCAGGTACTTCTCCGGTGTCCCCAGGTCGAGCCAATAGGCATCGGCGAGGAACCCGAACACGGGGTGACCCGCCTCGATCACCGCCGGGAAGATGTCCCGCTCGATCGACGACGCCTCACCGGGCGTGCGGTCGCGGAGCACCTTCGGGTCGAGCAGGTAAGTGCCGGCATTGATGTCGCCGGGGATCAGATCTTCGGGCTTTTCCCGGAACGCCAGCACACGACCGTCGGGCTCGGTGGCCACCAGGCCGAACGCCCGCGCATCCTCCACGTGGTGGAGGGCGATCGAGACGGCCGCTCCATGCCCTGCGTGGAACGTCCGCATCGCGGTGAGGTCGAGATCCGTGAGGATGTCGCCGTTCAAGGCGAAGAACGGCTCGTCGTCGAGATGGTCAAGAGCGTTGACGATCGCTCCGCCCGTGCCGAGCGGTTCGGTCTCGGTGATCCAGGTGATGCGAGGTCCCTCGCCTCTGGACTCGATGAACGGGTGGAACGTCGACTCCAGGTACGGGGAGGACAGCACCACCTCGTGCACGCCGTGGCGAGCCAGATGGTCGAGCACGTGGTCCAGCGATCGCCGGTCCATCAAGGGCAGGAGCGGCTTGGGCATCGTTTCGGTGAGCGGACGCAGCCGCGTACCCTCGCCGCCCACCAGGACCACGGCCTTCATCGAGACACCTTCCCACGGAGTGCCTCGAGTTCGGCCCGCAGGCGGAGCGTGGCCCAGGCGAGCGGGAGCGTGGCGCGTCGCCAGCCGTCGGCCCGATGCAGCCGGTAGTAGCGGTAGATGCTGTTCGAGTGCATCAGCAGCATCGACCGTGACCGGCTCCGGGAGACCCCGATCTCGTGCACGATCTCGACGGCCGGGGTGTACAGCGAGACCAGCCCGGCATCGCGCATCCGGGTCGCCAGATCGAGTTCCTCGCCGAAGAGCGGGAACCCCTCATCGAGCATGCCGACGCGATCGAAGGCTGCGCGGGCCACCAGCATGCAGCAGCCGGACACCCAGTCCACCTCACGCTCCGTCCGCCGGTCCCACCCGTCGAGGTGGTAGCGCTTCGTGAAGCGATTGTCGGGCTTGACGGTTCCCAGGAAGGCGTGGCCGGCGGCATCGACGACGTCGGGGAACGGACGTCCGCTCTCATAGATCGTGCCGTCGGAGTTGCGCACGAGCGGGCCCACGATGCCGGCGTCGGGATGGGCCCTCGCGACGGCGACGTAGTCCGCGAGCGTGCCCGCCCACCATTCGATGTCGGGGTTGAGCAGCAGCACCCACGGCGCCTTCGTCTCCCGGATCCCTTGGTTCCAGGCGGGCGAGAGGAACACGTTCGTGGGGTTCTCGATGAGACGCGCCCACGGATGGGCGGCGATCGCCCGCGTGTGGGAACCGTCGTGCGAGGCGTTGTCGATCACCAGGACGTCGACCTCGATGTCACCACGGTGCGCTTCCAGGGAGGCGAGGCATCGCTCGAGGTAGTCCCCGGTGTTGAAGTTCACGATGACGACGGCCAGCTCGGCCGCCCCGGGATCGGTGGTCATGAGTGCGGCGTCTGCGCCACCAGCACGATGCCCGTCATGATGAAGAACACGCCGGCCCACCGCAGCGGCGGGATCTGCTCCTGCAAGATGAACTTGTCGGCCAGCAGGATCAACACGTACGACAGCGAGGCGAACGGATAGGCGAACGACAGCGAGGCGCGGGACAGCACCGCCAGCCACACGAACGCCGACAAGCCGAACAGGAACAACCCGCCCCACACCGCCCACGTCGTCACGACGTCCTTCAGCGAGTGCGCGTTGAGCTGCAGCTCCCCGGTGTTGGCGGTCACCTCGTTCATGCCGTGCTTGAGGGTGAGCTGGGCCAGGGCGGCCAGCGCCACCGACAGCAGGATCAGACCGATCAACATCGTGCGGTTCTTCCTTCCTTGTCCTTGGCCTGCGCCGTGATGGCCTTCGGCGAGATGCGCCTCGTGAGCCTCGGGATCGAGCACGGGGGGGTTCGGATTCACAGGTCCTCCACGGTGGCGGCGGCCACCACGTCGAGCGGTTTCGAGATGCGAGCATCCTCCGGCACCTGCAGGAGGTAGCGCTGGGTCTGGATGTGGTACGGCCGGCCGTCGAGTGACTCGAGGCCGACCGTGACGAAGTACTTTCCGCCCACCCAATCGGTGGCCGGCACGCGGAACCGGATGCGCTTCTTCCCATCGACCGCTCCGACGTCGAGCCCCATCGTCGAGGTCCGGCCGTCGATCACCACATGGTTGGTGGCCGCCGAGACGATCGCGAACGAGGCGTCGAGATCCGCGACCGGTGAGGTCGCCTCCACGTCCACGCTGATCGTGAGCTCGGCGCCCGGCCACACCGTGCCGTTGCCGTCACCCCCGGAATCGAAACCCACCGCCTTGATCTCCACCTCGTGCGAGCCCTCCTCGGCCACGAAGTTCGCGTCGTGATCGGACAGCAACCGATGGCGAAGCTCACGCACCACCTCGGGCGGCGCGCCGTCCATGTGTACCAGGCCGTGGTCGAGCATCACCGCGCGGTCGCACACATCGACGACGGTGTCGAGCGCGTGGGTCACGAGGACGATCGTGCGGCCATCCGCCTGGAACCGGCGCACCCGGTCGATGCACCGCTGCTGGAACGACTCATCCCCCACGGCGAGCACCTCGTCGATCAACAGCACCTCCGGATCGACGTGCACGGCCACCGCGAACCCGAGGCGCACGAGCATGCCGGAGGAATAGAACTTCACCTGGTTGTCCATGAAGTCCTCGAGTTCGGCGAACCCGACGATGTCGTCGTAGACGCGATCGGTGTCGCGCCTCGACAGGCCCAGGAACGATGCGTTGAGGTAGACGTTCTCCCGGCCGGTGAGCTCCGGGTGGAACCCCGCGCCCAGCTCCAGCAGCGCCGCCATCCGGCCGCGCAGGCGGATCGAACCGGTGGTGGGCCGCAGGATGCCGGCGATGCACTTCAGCAACGTGGTCTTGCCCGAGCCGTTGTGTCCGATCAGCCCCACCGACGATCCCTGCTCGATGTCGAAGGAGATCTCGCGCAGGGCCCAGAAGTCCTCGGCCTTGGAGCGCGTCACCAGCAGTCGCTGCTTCACGCTGCTCGGACGTTCCCGGTAGAGGCGGAAGGACTTGGAGACGTCCTGGACCTCGAGCGCCGCGGTCACAGTTCCTCCGCGAAATCGCCGGACATCCGGAAGAACAGTCGCCAGGTGAACGCCAGCAGGGCCAAGCTCCCGACGAGCACGATGCCGAGCACCCCGAGCTGCCACACGACGCTGACGTCCGGCAGCACCTGCACGCCGTCCTGCACCGGCGCGCCGTAGAGCGCCCGCTGGAAGCCCAGCACCACCGGGGTGAGGGGGTTCAGCAGGAACAGGTTCCACAGACCGGGCGTACCCCGGTTCGCGAAGTAGGACTGCACCAGGCCCGCCTGGTAGACGATCGGGGTCATCCAGAACCACACGAGCAGACCGAGGTTGAGCAGGTGGCCCACGTCGCGATAGCGCACGTTGAGCGCCGCGACCCAGAACACGAGCGCGGTGGAGAGCACCAGCAGGGTCACGATGGACGCGGGGTAGAGCACCAGCACGGTCGCCGAGAACCCGTGGCCCGACACCACGATGAACACGAGCAGCACCGCCGACTGCAACACGAAGTCGAAGGCGGCCACCCCGATCGCCGACAACGGCAGGATCTCGCGAGGGAACGCGACCTTCTTCACGAGGTTGGCGTTGTCGAGCACGGATCGCGAACCCTGCAGCAGCGAGGCGTTGAACAGGTTCCACGCGAGCAGACCCGACAACAGGAACACGGGGAAATCGGGGATCTGGTTGTTGAGCACCTTCGTGACGAAGGAGAACACCGCGAGGAACACGATCGGGTTGAGCACCGACCACAAGGCGCCGAGCACCGACGCCGTGTATTTGACCTTCAGTTCCTTGCGGACCAGGTTCAGCAGGATCTCGCGATAGGCCCACAGGTCGCGCAGGCGCGTGCGGACATGGAGGCTCGGTGCCTCGGAGGTCCGTTCGACGAACGTGCTCGCGGCGATCGTGGGCTCCTGCGGTCGGTGTGGTCGTGCGATGAACCCGCTGGTCACACGGGCTGGACGAGTCTAGCAACGGGCCCTCCCGGGCCCCTGCCACCTCTATGGCGATGTCTTGAAGCTCTCCAGCGCCCGCGCGTACTCCATGCCGTAGCCCTCGGCCACCATCGCCTCGGAGATGCCGACGTCGACGAGGGACTTGCCCCAGATCGCCATCGCCTTCCTCCCCGGGTCCCGGACGAGCTCGAGGGTCCGCTCGATCGCGTGCTCGTAGCCGTGGGCGGAGGCTTCACCGTCGCGGAGCTCACGCATGTGCGCGGCCGCAGCGGCCCCCATGCGCTCGCGGAGCTCATCGTCATCGAGCAGTGTGCGCAGCCGAATCGCGAGCTCCGATGGATCGGCCGGGCCCGCGGCGACACGCAGCACGCAGTCGTCGGGGATGTCCAGGTAGGTACCGGTGGCGCTCACCACCGTGGGCTTGCCGGCCTGCATCGCACGCGCCAGCGATCCGCTGACCTCTCCGCGATGCGGGAACCGAAGGTCGACGACGACGTCGGCGGCGGCGAGCCACCCCAGGAAATCGGCGTCGTCGACGTCGGCGAACACGCTCACCCGGTCGCCAGCCCTCGCGGCGTCGATCGCGGGCTGGACGTCGTAACCCTCGATGCGCCGGCCCACGATCGCGACGTGCACATCGTCGGGAAGCTGGGTCGCG
>JBKPMF010000089.1:0-13977 GCA_046732015.1 Actinomycetota bacterium | reverse complement strand
GGCGAGGCCAGTGTGTCCGAGCTCGCGGCGCCCTTCCACGTGTCGCAGCCGGCGATCTCCCGGCACCTGAAGGTGCTCGAGCACGCCGGGTTGATCTCGCGCACGAGGCGCAAGACCGCCCGCCTGAGCCACCTGCGGGCCAAGCCCTTGCAGGACGCCACCGAGTGGCTGACTGCCTACCGCGAGTTCTGGGAAGAACGCTACGAGCGCCTCGAGGAGGTCCTCGCGGCGCTGCAGGAGCACGACGCCGACCGATCGCCCGACCCCGATCCGGGGAGCGATCCGACAGGAAGGAGCACGTCATGACCGAACTCAAGGTCACCGCCGAACCTGGCGTTCCGCAGATCCTCACCGAGCGGGCCTTCGATGCACCGCGCGAACTGATCCTGCGGGCGTTCACGGAAGCCGATCTGTTGGCGCAGTGGCTGGGGCCGCGCGGTTACACGATGACGGTCGAGACCTTCGAGCCGCGTGCCGGCGGCAGCTGGCGCTACGTCCACAACGACGGCGACGGCAACAGCTACGGGTTCCACGGGGTGTTCCACAACGACCCCACGCCCGACGGATTCGTGCAGACCTTCGAGTTCGAGGGCGCGCCCGGCCACGTCTCGCTGGACACCATGACGATGGAGGAGCGCGACGGCCGGACGATCGTGCGCACGAACTCGCTGTTCCAGTCGGTCGAAGCCCGCGACGCGATGGTGCAGTCGGGGATGGCCGACGGCATGTCTCAGGGCTACGACCAGCTGGAGGAACTCCTCGAGCAGCAGGGCGCATCCCTGAAGGCTCACCACGATTCGTAGCGGAGCCACGAGCTTCGCACCGACAGGAAGGTGGATCCGATGCAGAAGATCACTCCGTGTTTGTGGTTCGACACCCAGGCCGAGGAAGCCGCCAACTTCTACGTGTCGCTGTTCGACGACGCCGAGGTGACGCGGGTGGAGCGCCTCGACGGCACCCCCAGTGGTGACAACGTGGCGCTGGTGTTCTTCCGGCTCGCCGGTCAGGAATACATGGCCATCAACGGCGGACCGCAGTTCCCGTTCACCGAAGCGGTGTCGTTCCACGTGAGCTGCAAGGACCAGGACGAGGTCGACCGCTTCTGGGCTCAGCTCACGGCCGACGGCGGCGAAGAGGGCCAGTGCGGATGGCTCAAGGACCGGTTCGGTCTGAGCTGGCAGATCGTCCCCGAGCGGATGGGCGAATTGCTGAGCGACCCCGACCCCGCTCGCGCGCAAGCGGCGATGCAGGCCATGCTGCAGATGCAGAGGATCGAGGTCAAAGTGCTGGAGGAGGCGGCCGACGCCGCAGCCTGACCACAAGAAGGAGCCGCATCGCATGGACTACAAGCTCGAGTTGCTCCCCGTGCCCGTGACCGACGTGGATCGCGCCAAGGCGTTCTACGCCGACCAGCTCGGCTTCGTCGTCGATGTCGACGACTCGCCGATGGAGAGCATCCGGGTGGTCCAGCTGACGCCGCCGGGTTCGGCCTGCTCGATCATGGTGGGCACCGGGATCACCAGGTCCGAACCCGGTTCGCTCCAAGGGCCGCAGCTGGTCGTGGACGACATCGAAGCCGCTCGCGCGGAACTCGCCGGTCGCGGCGTCGACGTGAGTCCCGTTCAGCACTTCACGGAGGACGGACTCGCCGACGGCAAAGGCGGCCCCTGGAACTCGTGGGTGTTCTTCAACGACCCCGACGGCAACGGTTGGGTCCTGCAGGAGCGCCCCGGATCCGACGAGCGATAGCGTCCTGCCTCACGAGCGGAGGGCGTCGATCAGCTCGCGCTTGCCCATCGAGGAGCGGCCCGGGATGTTGCGCTTCTTCGCCTCGTCGTAGAGCTGGCTCCGCGTGCGATCCTCCAGCCGGTGGCCGGGTTCGCCGCCTCGCTTGCGCGCCGCCGCGGCGTTGCGACCGAGATCCTGACGGACGGCCTTCGGCAGCTTGGTGATCGTGCGCTTCCGCTTCGCCGCGGCGGCCGCCTTCTTGATGTTGCGCTTCGCGGCCGTGACCTGCTTCGTGCTCGCCATGGTCTGGCACCTCCCGTCTCGTGCTGACCAGGAGGGGATACCCTCGGGTGGCGGGCATGAATCACGTGGGGATCGCCGATCAGCTACAGATGCCGGTCGAACCACTCCTGCGTACGACGGATCGCGTCGAGCGCGTGGCCGCGTTCGAGCGGTACATGGCCCTCACGCGGGTAGACCACGAGCTCGACCTCGGTGCCGGTCTCAGCGATCGCCGCGAACAACTCGTCCGCCTGGCTCACCGGGGTGCACCGATCGATCGCACCCTGCAGGATCAGCGTGGGCGTCGACCCCTTGTTGGCGTGCGTCACCGGTGAGCGGTCCATGTACTGGCTCGTCGGGTCGTGCCACTCGCCCTCGAGGATCGCGTGGTCGTACCACCACACCTCCGAGGTGAGGTGGAACGACAGGTAGTTCGACACCACCGACATCGCGACGCTCGCGCCGAACCGATCGGTCTGGCCCACCGCCCACGCCGCCATGTAGCCGCCGTAGGAGAGTCCCGCGATCCCAAGCCGGTCGGGGTCGGCGATGCCCTCGGCGATCACGTGGTCCACCCCCGCCATGATGTCGCGGAAATCGACCCCACCGCCGTCGCCGATCACCCCCTGGTTGAAGACATGGCCGCGCCCGATGCTCCCGCGCGGGTTCGGCAGCAGACACGCGTACCCCGCCGAGGCCAGCAACACGGCGTTCGGCTCGGAATCGGAGAAGTAGGCTCCCCAGTTCCACGTGGGGCCGCCGTGGACGCCGACGATCAGCGGCAGCGGTCCCTCCGCACCGTGCGGCGTCATCAACACGCCCTCGATCTCGACGTCACCCTCGCCCATCCACCGGATCGTGCGTGCGTCCGGGAACACGCGCCCGCGGACGATGTGATCGTTGAACGAGGTGCAGCGCATCCAGGAACGGCGGTCCTGGTCGAACCGTGCGAGCTCCGGCGGCGTGGCGTGGGCCTGGTGGGTGGTCCATACATCGGCGGCGCCCTCGCTGATCACGCAGGCAGGCGTCGTGACGGCGTCGCCGATGAACGCGTCGTCGCGCCAGCGTTCCTCCTGCAGGCCGTCGAGCCAGACGCGACCGCAGGCGTTCCCGGTGCCGTCGGTGCTCGCGTACCAGATCGAATCGTCGTCGCACCATGACGCCAGCCCCACCGACTGCAGGTCGGGCCAGGGATCGGAGGTCTCGCCGGAAGCGAGATCGATCACCATGATGCTGCCGGCGAGCAGCCCGTGGTCGCTGGCGTATCCCTCCACGATCAGCGCACGGGTGCCATCGGGCGAGCGTTCCAACCCCTCCATCTGCCACTCGGGCTCGTAGAGGGTGAGCGCGCTGCGCACGGACAGATCGAGCCGCGCCACCACACCCTGGTACCAGCCCGATCCCGTGTGATCCGCGGCGACGACCGCCACCGCGGTGTTGTCGCCGTCCCAGTCCACCTCCCAGATGCTGAGGTCGGGCGGACCCACCTCGGTCACGTCTCCGGAGCCGAGGTCGATCAAGAACAATCGGCGCCGGGCATCGCCAGGCCGGCGCACGATGGGGTCGGATTCCGGCTCGGCGCCGCGGACCGCGCGTGCCCCCCAGTCCAAGCCGTAGGACCCGGGATCGGCGGCGAGCACCAAGAGCCGGCTCCCGTCGCTGGACCACGCCACGCTCTCGGCCGAACCGGTGAGCGTGGCGGCAAGGCTGGGCTCCCCGCCGCCGGCCGGCATCGTGTACGGCAACCGATGGCCCGACGTGATCCGGTCGGACAGGAACACCAACCGGGAGCCGTCGGGCGACCACGCCGGCAGCACATCGGCGAACGCCCCGTCGGTGAGCTGCACCGGCTCGTCGTCGGATCCGGTGTCCAGCACGTAGAGATCGCACGGGACGTAGGACCCCACGTCGGCGACGGTGGCGTGCAATGAGAACGCCAGCGTCGAACCGTCCGGCGAGAGCGCCAACTCCGCAGGCGTCTTCGTGTCCAGCAACAGCTCGGCCGTGGGTGCTCCGAACGCGGGCTCCATGGCCGCGTATCTTCCCACTCCCCCGCGCCGGCTTGCGCGCCGGCCGCGAGGTCGGTGTCGCGGGTACCTAGCCTCCGACGGTCTCCCACAGACCCATGACGTTGCCTTCACTGTCCGTGAAGTAGGCGAACGCACCCATACCAGGGATCTCGGTACGGGCTTGCACGACGCTGCCCCCTGCGGCCTCGATCTGCTTCAAGGAGTCGTCGATCGCGTCCACTTCGATCGTGATGACCGGCGCGGGGATCGAGCCACCACGTTGCGTCATGCCGCCGTTGATCGAACCCGGCTCCGTGGGACGCTGGGTGGTCTCATCGACCGGGCCCGTCATCGCGATCGTGTAGTCCTCTTCGCCCATGTTCATCGTCTGCAGCTGCCATCCGAAGATCGAGCCGTAGAACGTCTTGGCCCGCTCCAGGTCGTCGGTGGGGATCTCGAAATGCACGACCTTGCCCATGGCGATCACTTCCTTCCGATCCGTCGATACCGCTCTGTCGAGCGTACTCCCCGCCCCGGACACCGTGCTTGGGATGGGACGGTGCTGGGTATCGACGTGCCCAGGAGGGATACCGGATGCTGCGAGACACCGATGCCATCGCCATGCTGGCGGTGAAGGACCTCGCCACGGCGAGGACGTTCTACGAGGGCACCTTGGGGTTCCATCCCGATCCGGCTGGCCAGGACGGGATGGTTGCCTATCGAAGCGGCGCGACCCCGATCATGGTCTACGAATCTGCTTACGCAGGAACGAATCAGGCCAACGCCTTGGCGTGGTCGGTCGACGAGGACTTCGACACGGTCTACAAGGAACTCACCAGCAAGGACGTCACGTTCGAGCACTATGACCTGCCGGGCCTCACCCTCAAGGGCGACGTGCACGTGGCGGACAACTTCAAGGGTGTCTGGTTCAAAGATCCGGACGGCAACATCCTGCATATCAACGGCCGCTGACGACGCGTCGGGTGGCAGGATGGAGTGATGCGGTTCCGCGACGTCCGGATGAACGACCTCGGCCTGTGGGAACGCCTGCGATGCGACCCGGCGATGAACACCGAGCTCGGCGGCCCGCAGCCCAGGGAGGAGATCCCCGGCAAGCTCGCGGAGGATGTCGCGGCGGTGAGCACCGACACCTCCTGGATCGTCGTGATGGAATCCGACGACGGCGAGGCCATGGGCTCCGTGTGTATCTGGCGCCACGATGCCGCCCCGCCGTTCAGCGAGATCGGCTGGGGGGTGCTGCCCGAGTTCCAGGGCCAAGGTGTGGGCAAGCGGTCGGTGGCGGCGCTGCTGGAACGCGCGCGTGAGGACGGTCGCTGGGGCACGATCCACGCCTTCCCTGCGATCACCAACACGCCGTCCAACGGCATATGCCGGTCGCTCGGCTTCACGCTCATCGGGCAGGAGGCGTTCGAGTTCCGCGGTACCACCCTCCAGTGCAACCACTGGGAGATCGACCCGGCCCGGGATCTCGTCCCGCCTCCCTGATCGGCCTCTACGACTCCAGTGGGAGGGGCAGTGAATGGAACAACGCCAGCTTCCATGCCCCGTGCTCACGTCGCATCACCGCGGTCGTGGGTGCGGACACGTGTGCTCGGTCTCCATCCAACGAGTAGTCCTGTTCCAGCCAGAACGTGACGACACCGGTCTCGCCCCAGTCGACCTCGTACACGTCGTGCATCTCGGAATGGACATCCTCGGCGATGCCGAAGAGCTCTCGAACGTATCGGCTGACCTCGCCGGGCCCGCGCATCCAGCGGCGCGAGATCTCGTCGATGCCCTGCGCGTCGGCCCCGATCGATGCGAGCGCCACGTCAGGGTCGGACTTGTCGAGGGCGTCGAACATGCCTTGCAGCACGGCGGTCATCTCACCAGCCATCACCATCGCCTCCCGTTCCACGGGCGTGGTTCCGATGCGGGCATGACCTGTACGTGACCCTGGGACCTCGACCATACGCCCGGTACGGCCTCAGGGGCCAGCGGCGCACCCCGATGAACCTCCGTACGTCCTTCACGAACGGTTCACATCCGGGCGCCAACGTGGAGGCAGACGCGAGACGAGGAGGTACGACATGCGTCGTGGTATCGGGATCGTGGCAGTGGTGGTGGTGATCCTCGCGGGGATCGGCATCGGGGTCGGCGCCTACAACGCGGGCGAACGCAACGGGATCGCCCAGGGCATCGAGCAGGTGCAGGTCGCCCAGGACAACGGCCAGGAGGTCCAGGTCGTGCACGTGGTGGGCGACGAGCATCGCGGGTTCTTCCCGGGATTCTTCCTGTTCCCGTTGTTCCTGATCGGGGCGTTCTTCCTGATCGGCGGGATCATGCGTGGAGCGGGGCGCTGGGGTCGAGGCGGCCCGGGAGGCTACGGGCCGGGACCCTGGAACGAGGAGGGCCGGCGCCGCTTCGAGGAGCGAGCTCACGAGTGGCATCAGCGTGAGCACGGCGACACACCGCCGGCCGAGGCATCGCCGGCAGGCTGACGAGGATCGCGTGCACGGGCGGAGGCACGGTTGCCTCCGCCCGTCTCGCGAGAGAGGCTCGCCCCATGCAGCGGATCCTTGTGGTCGAAGACGAGATGCAGATCGCGCGGACGCTGCGCGACTACCTGGAGGTCGCCGGGTTCGACGTGACCGTGGTGGGCGACGGTTCGGCGGCGCTCGCCAGCGCCCGGGGCGATCGCCCCGACCTCGTGGTGTTGGATCTCGGGTTGCCGGGGATGGACGGCCTCGACGTCGCGCGTGAGCTCCGCCGAACCTCGGCCACACCGATCGTGATGCTCACCGCGCGCGGCGAGGAATCCGACCGGATCGTCGGGCTCGAGCTCGGTGCCGACGACTACCTCGTGAAACCCTTCAGTCCGAAGGAGCTGGTGGCCAGGGTGCGCGCGGTCCTGCGGCGCACGAACGGCACCGCGGCCGGAGCCGAAGTGGTGCGTGCCGCCGGCGTGGAGGTCGACCTGCCGAAGATGCGCGCCCGCGTGGACGGACGCGCGGTCGACCTCACCCCCACGGAGTTCCAGCTCCTGGCGACGTTCGTCCGCGAACCGGGGCGGGTGTTCACGCGTGGCCAGCTGCTGGACGCGCTGCACGGCGTCACGGTCGACACGTACGAGCGCGCGATCGACGCGCACGTGAAGAACCTGCGTCGCAAGATCGAGCCGGAGGTGGGACATCCACGCTACGTCCTCACCGTGCACGGCGTGGGCTACCGGTTCGCCGATGCCTGAGCACGACGAACACCGCGGGGCGCCTTGGCGCGATCCGAACTGGAGCGGACCGCCGCCGTGGGCGGGCCGAGGACGCCCCGGGTTCGATGCAGGACGACGGTTCCGCCGGGGAGCGATCGCCATGCTGGTCCTGGTGGTCCTGCTGGTGGCGGCCCTCGCGACGGTGGTGGCGTCCGCGTTCGGCGGCAGCGCGCCGCACCCCATCGTGACGGTGCCGCTCGCCCTCGCGGTCGTCGCGGCGTTGATCGCGAGCGCGCGCTGGCTCTGGCGGAACACGCGCGCGATCGGCACCTTGATGGACGCCGCCGACCGCGTGGCCGGCGGCGACTACACCACCCGGGTCGAGGTCACGGGGTCGCGCCAGTTGGGACGGCTGACGTCCAGCTTCAATCAGATGACGGAACGCCTCGAGACCGACGAAGCACGCCGCCGCGAGTTGCTCGCCGACGTCGCCCATGAGCTCCGGACGCCGCTGCAAGTGATCCGCGGCACCGTCGAGGGCATGCTGGACGGCCTCTACCCCGCCGATGCCGAACGGCTGCGTCCGCTGGTGGAGGAGACCGTCGTGATGGATCGCCTCCTGGGGGATCTGCGCACCCTCTCCATGGCCGAGGCCGGCGTGCTCGAACTGCACCGCGAGACCGTCGACCCTCGCGCCCTCGCCGGCGACGTGACCACGGCGTTCCGGTCCATAGCCGACGACGCCGGCGTCACGCTGTCAGTCGCGACCGCGGCCGGAGCGGACGCCACGATCGAAGCCGACCCGGTCCGCCTGTCGGAGGTGCTGACCAACCTGCTGACGAACGCGATCCGCCACACCCCGCGGGACGGCACCGTCACGATCCGTATCGCGACGACCCCGTCGAGCGCCACCTTCGAGGTCGACGACACGGGCCCGGGGATCGACGTCGATCAACTGCCGTTCGTGTTCGACCGGTTCGTGACCTCCGCCGATGCCGGCGGAACGGGGCTCGGGCTGGCGATCGCGAAACGCTTGGTGGCGGCGCACGGCGGGGCGATCGAGGCGCGGCCCTCGGCGTCCGGCGGCACCACGATCGCGTTCACCATCCCGTCGGCCTGATGGGCGATGCGCACGACGGGATGACGCTGCATGATGGCGCGATGGAACATGAGTCCCGCACCGCGGGGCCTTCGCCCTGGTTCCTCGCAGCCGCATTGATCGTCCCGCTCGCCGGGCTGGCCCTGATGCTGGGGTTCCCGTCGCTCGACGTCCACTGGGAGCACCATCCGTCGCATTTCTGGCTCGTGTTCGGCGTCGCCCTGCTCAACGTCGCCCTCGGGCTGATCGTGAGCGAGGTGGCGCGCCGGAGCGGCGACGAACGCCTCTTCCTGGTGTCGATGGTGCTGCTCACCAGCGCAGGGTTCCTGGCCTTGCACGCGCTCGCCACCCCCGGGGTGGTGCTCGACGGACCGAACGGCGGGTTCGTGTTAGCCACGCCCGCCGGCCTCATCCTCGCCGCCGGGTTCGCGGCGCTCTCGGCGATCGAGATGGACGAGCGTACCGAGGCGACGCTGCGTCGACTGCAGGCCCCGATGCGCGTGGGCCTCGTCGTCGTGTTGATCGTGTGGGCGACGGCGTCGGTGGCCCGGTTCGGACCGCTCGATCGCGTGATCGAGTCCGAACGCGCGCCGTGGCTGCTGGTGCTGCTCCCGTTCGCCGTGGCGGCCTACCTGTTCGCGGCATGGCGATACCTGCGGATCTATCGCACCCGCCGCCGTCCCCTGCCGCTGGCCGTCGCGGTGGCGTTCGTGTTCCTCGCCGAGGCCCTGATCGCCATGGCGTTCGGGCGCGCGTGGCAGGCGTCGTGGTGGGAGTGGCACGTGCTGATGGCGATCGCGTTCGCCACGATCGTGCTCGCCGCCCGGCACGAGTACCGCCATGCCCGCACAGCGTCGGGAACCTTCGGCGGCATCTACCTGGAGCGCACCCTGGAGCGGCTCGATCATCGGCAGTCGGCCGCGCTCGCCGAGCTCGTGCGTGCCGACGCCTCGGGCACCCTGGGCACCACCGGTGAAGAACTCCGTCAACGAGGGTTCACCGGCGACCAGGTCGCCGTCATGACGGACTCGGCCCGCGAGCTGGCGCGGATGGACCGCCTGCTCCGTCAATACGTCAGCCCGCACCTGGCCGATCGCCTCGACGCCGATCCCGAGCTCGCGCAACTCGGCGGGCAGGAGCAGGAGGTCACGGTGTTGTTCGCGGATCTCTCCGGGTTCACGACGTTCTCCGAGGGACGGCCGGCGGCAGAGGTGATCGAGATGTTGAACGCCTACTGGGGCGTGGTGGTGCCGTTCGTCGTCGACGAGGAAGGCGGCTTGATCGAACGGTTCGCCGGGGATGCCGTGCTCGCGGTGTTCAACGCGCTCGGCGACCAGCCTGACCATGCGGCGAGAGCGGTGCGGGCGGCGATCGCGATCCGCGACCGATCCGCGGAGGTGCGGGCGTCCGAGGACTGGCCGCGTTTCCGCGTCGGCGTGAACACGGGGGTGGCCGTGATCGGCAACGTCGGCGCCGGGTCGCAACGGTCGTTCTCGGTGATCGGCGACACGACCAACGTCGCCGCCCGTCTCCAGACGCTCTCGACGCCGGGCCACATCACGATCGCGGGCCGGACCCTGGACGAGGTCAAGACCGAACCCGACGTGATCGTCGACGTCCGGCCGATGGGGCTCGCCGACCTGAAGGGCAAACGTGAGCCGACCGAAGCGTTCGAGCTGCTCTCGGTCAGCGCCGGTCCCGGCGATCAACGTTGACGGAACCCGTTGCGGTGCTCTATGTTCAACCTTACGGTTGAATAAGGGCAGCAGGGAACTCGCCGTGGCGGTCGACCAACTCAGCACCACGTTCGCAGCGCTCGCCGACCCCACGCGGCGGGCCATCCTGTCCCGCCTGTCCGAAGGCGAGGCGAGCGTCAGCCAGTTGGCCGAACCCTTCCCGATCAGCCTGCAGGCGGTGTCCAAACACCTCACCGTGTTGGAGGGCGCCACGCTGATCACCCGGGGGCGGGTCGCACAATGGCGCCCGTGCCGTTTGGATGCCGCCCCGCTCGGGGACGTCGCCGCATGGCTGGACCACTACCGTCGATTCTGGGAGCCCCGGTTCGACCGCCTCGAGGACCACCTCCGATCGATCCAGGAAGGAGCCACCGATGGCTGATCAGATCCCACCCGAAGGCGTCGTCTCCGCCCACAGCGACGGCAACGGCATCGAGATCGTGCGCGTGTTCGACGCGCCGCGCGAGCTCGTGTTCAAGGCGTGGACCGAGCCCGACCGCTTCGCCACCTGGTTCGGCGAGCACGGGTCATCGATCCCGCTCGACCGCATCGAGATGGACGCTCGGCCCGGGGGCGCCTGGAGCGCCGTGATGCTGCACGGTCCCGACAAGATCGAGATCCCCTTCGCGGGGGAGTTCCGCGAGGTGGTGGCACCCGAGCGCGTGGTCATGACCCTGGCGGATCCGGGCGGCACCACCAGCAACGTCGAGGTCCTGACCGCCGAGTTCAAGGACATCGGCGACGGTCGCACCGAGATGACGTTCACCCAGCGCGGCGGCAACCTGCCGGCGGACGAGTACTCCCGCGCGATGCGCGGTTCGCTGATCTTCTTCGACCGGCTCGCGGAGCACGTCGGTGGCGAGACCCTGAAGGCGCGTCACGATCAGGATGGGGACAGCTGATGGAACACGTGACATCGAAGGACGGCACATCGATCGGCTATGACCGGCTCGGTGAAGGCTCTCCCGTGGTCCTGGTGTGCGGCGGGTCGGTGGACCGCATGTCGAACGCACCGGTGGCCGAGCTGTTGGCGGCCGACCACACGGCCTTCAACTACGACCGCCGTGGTCGCGGTGACAGCGGCGACACCCAGCCCTACGCCGTCGACCGTGAGATCGACGACATCGCCGCCGTGGTGGATGCGGCCGGCGGCTCGGCGTTCCTCTACGGCACCTCCTCGGGTGCCGTGCTGGCGCTGAAGGCGGCGGCGAAGCTGGACAGCATCACGAAACTCGCCCTGTGGGAGCCGCCCTACATCCCGGAGGGGGTCCCGCGTCCTCCGGCCGACACGGCGGAGACCTATCGGCGACTCGTCGCCGAGGATCGACGTGGCGACGCCGTCGAGTTCTTCATGTCGAAGGTGGTGGGCATGCCCGACGAGTTCGTCGCCCAGGCGAGGAACGCGCCGTTCTGGGGTCCCACCGAGGCCTTGGCGCACACCCTGGCCTACGACGCCACCGTGATGGGCGACTACGTCATGCCGGCCGACCTCGTCGCGTCGGTCACGATCCCGACGCTGGTCCTGGCCGGGAGTGCCAGCTTCCCGTGGATGGATCAGACGGCGCGAGCCATGGTCGACCTGCTCCCGAACGGACAGCACGGCCTGCTGGAGGGACAGACGCACGACGTCGACCCTGCGGTGATCACGCCGGCGCTCGAGGCATTCTTCGCCGCCTGACGAGCCGTGTACGCACGGCCTAGAGTTCCGGGACATGGCGGGTCCCGCGTTCCTCTTCGATCTGGACGGCACGTTGATGGACAGCGTCTACCACCACGTGCTCGCCTGGCAGGAAGCCCTGGCGCGTGACGGCATCCACCTGTCGGTGTGGCGCATCCACCGGCGGATCGGCATGAGCGGTGGCCTGCTCGCCAACGCGATGCTGCGAGAGACCGGTCGGCCCGTGACGGCGGAGGACGCCGACCTGCTCCGGCGGTATCACGCCGAGGCCTACGCCGAGCGCCTGGACCAAGTGCGGCCCCTGCCCGGGGCGATCGACCTGCTGGCCACGCTCACCGAGTTCGACGTGCGGTGGTCGATCGCGACGAGCGGCTACATCGAGAGTGCGGCGCCCATGATCGCGCTGCTCGAGGTTCCCGACGGGGTGCCGGTGGTGACCCGCGACCAGGTGGCGCACGCGAAGCCCGATCCGGACCTGTTCCTGGCGGCCGCCGAACAGCTCGGCGTCGACATCGAGGACTCCGTGGTGGTAGGCGACAGCGTATGGGACCTGCTCGCCGCGCGGCGCGCCCGCGCGCTCGGCGTGGGACTGCTGTCCGGCGGCTACGGCGAAGAGGAACTCGCCCGCGCGGGCGCCTATCGCGTCTACGCGGATCCCGCAGACCTGCTGGCTCATCTCGACGAGGTCGGTGTGCGTGCGCCCGGGACCTGAGCGGTTCGACACTCGCCGCGCGAGTTGACGCTAGCCGCCCTGCTGAAGGTGTGAGATGGCGTCGTCCTCTTCGTGACGGATCCGTTCGCGTGAGTCACGGAACCACACCGATTCCAAGGCGATCAGCGCCACCAGGATGATGGCTACGAGCGCGAGCGCAGCCAACGCCGGGATCTGCGCGGCGAGCGGGATGAGCGCGAGCACCACGACCGCGGTCACCACCCGCTGGACCTTCACGAAGTGCTCCACCCGATAGGTGAAGGCCACGTGCCCCAGCAGGAAGAGCGCGACCCCTCCGTACAGGGCGGCCAGCGGGAGCGGGTCGAGCGCCTCGGACAACGTGTGATGGCTCGAGTCGCTGACGTACTCCAGCACCTTCTTCAGGCCGAGCGCGAGCAGGACGATGCCGGCGACCATCGGCAGGTGCCAATAGCTGTAGGCATCACGCGCCAGCCGCGTGCGCGCCTCGCCCTGTGCGCGACGCAACACCCGCTCGGCGATCAACGAGATCACGTCGAAGTAGGCCCACCACAGGCAGCCCGCCACCGTCAGCCCCAGGACGGACGCCACGATCACCGGCCACGAGATCGGTTCCCGCGCCACGCCCTGGCCGATCGCCACGATCGATTCCCCCAACGCGATGATGATGATCAGACCGTGCCGTTCGGCGAAGTGGGCCGCGGAGTTCAGCCGCCAGCCGGAGGCGCCTGCGAGCAGGGTGCCGCCGAGATCCACCACGATCACCGCCACCCACGTGAGGGTCTGTGCGCGTCCTTCGAGTTGCGACGCGACCAGCAGCAGCGCCGTGCTCCCCAGCACCGAGGGCGCGAACCGGATCAGTTGTCCCTGGAGGCCGGAGTCGAGGTTCGAGCCGGCGGCGAGCCAGAAGATCGCGAGATGCAGCAACCGCACGGCCAGGTACGCGAACGCGAACACCACCGGGCCGGAAAGGCCGCCCTCCGGGTTGTCGACGAACGCCTCCGGCACGCTGAGGGCCATCACGAACATGGCCGCCATGCCCGCGAACATCGTGACGCGGCCCAGCCCTTCGTCGGCCCGCACCACGTTGCCGAGCCAGGCGTAGCCCACCCAGCACCACCACAGGAGCGACAACACCAACAGCCCGCGGAGCACGCCGCGGGCTGTCAGGTCGTCCGCCATCAATGCCGTCACCTGCGTGATCGCGAACACGAACACCAGATCGAAGAACAGCTCGATCTGCGTGACCCGGTCTTCCTCGGCCACCGCCTGGAGACGTGGATGGCGGACGTTGCTCACCACCCGGGCATCGTCTCACGAGCGTGGATCAGCTGATGTCACGATGCTGCAGGCGGCTCGTCCCGGCGACGACGAAGGCCGCGACCCACGCCGCCAGCAACAGTGCTCCCAGCGCAGGCGCCAAGAGGTTCGCGTCGGAGGCCCACAGCCCCACCGCGGAGTCGGCGGCGTTGCTGGGAAGGAACTTCGCGACCCCCGGCAGGAGTGCCCCGATCAGGTCCTCGACCACCAACAGGTAGATCAGCGA
>JBKPMF010000088.1:0-6205 GCA_046732015.1 Actinomycetota bacterium | reverse complement strand
GCACCGAAGAACCCCGCGACCACGATGGGCACCCCGGTCCAGAAGTGCGTCCAGGGCTTGAGCCTGCACCAGCCGAAGATGTAGATCGAGACGAAGATCGCCTCGGTGAAGAAGAAGACGCCTTCGAACGCGAACGGGATCCCGAACGCGTCGCCCCACCGGCCCATGAATCGCGGCCACAGCAAGCCGAACTCGAACGTGAGCACCGTGCCGCTGACGGCGCCGACGGCGAACGTCACAGCCATGTACTTGGACCATCGCTGGGCCAGCTCGAGCGCGGCCGCGTCATCGCGCTTGAGCCCTCGGTAGTTCGCGATGAGGACCATCAGGGCCCACGAAACCCCGAGCGGCACCAGGATGATGTGACAGGCGAGGGTGAACGCCATCTGCGCGCGAGCCCACGGGACCGGGTTCACGGCGAGCACGGCGTGGACCGAACCCGGATCGATCATCGCCACCCCCGCACGTCGATGTTCCCCCTCCGTCGAGCCCGCGGCGATGTGACCATACACGGGTCCCGAAAGCGCCATCCGCCACCGAACGTTCACCTGCGCTCCGTAGGGTGGTTGGACTGCGCGGCGTGTGGAAGGCTTGGGTACCAGCGAACGGAAGGGCAAACGACATGGGTCTGGCCTGGCCGGTTCGAAGCGTCATCGCCGGGTTCGCCGGCACGGCGGCGATGACACTCGCCTACCGTACCGAACATGCCTTGCGCCCGAGCGTCCAGGGACAGCTGGACTATGACGACAGCATCGTTCCGGGCGAGATCGTCGCCAGCGTCCTGCGGCTCTCCGACGTGACCGAGCGCGGCGACGCCGAACTCGGGACAGCCCTGCGGTGGGGATACGGATCCGCTTTCGGTCTGTGGCACGGCCTGCTCCGGCGGCGGCTGCCGGACCCCTGGGCCAGCCTGATCTTCGGCGCGACCTTGATGTCGGCGACCTTCTCGTTGTTCCCCTTGCTCGGACGGACGCCGCCGCCGTGGCGGTGGCCCCCGGACGTCCTGGCGACGAGCCTTGCCACGCACGCCGCCTACGTCGTGACGGTGGCATTGGTCGACGACCAGGTCGACGGATCCTCGGGAAGGAGCACGGATGTCTGACGGATCATCGCACCACGCAACCGGAACGCAGCCCGCCGACGTGTTGGTGGTGTTCGGCATCACGGGAGACCTGGCGAAGGTGATGACCTTCCATTCCCTCTACCGGCTGGAGGAGCGGAAACTCCTCGACTGCCCGATCGTGGGGGTCGCGGTCGACGATTGGACGATCGATCAGCTCCGGGACCATGCCCGCCAGTGCATCGAGGACACCGGGCAAGCGGTCGACAAGGCCGTGTTCGATCGCTTCGCTGAGCGGCTTTCCTACGTGCAGGGCGACTTCTCGGATTCCGCCGTCTACGAGCGCGTGGCAGCGGCGATCAAGGGCAAGGAGTTGCCGGTCTTCTATCTCGAGATCCCACCGTTCTTGTTCGGCACGGTCGTCGGGGGACTTTCGGAGGCGGGGCTCACCGGGACCGCGCGGGTCGTGGTGGAGAAGCCGTTCGGGCACGATCTGGAGTCGGCGCGCCAGCTGGCCGCCGAGCTCCATCAGTACATCGACGAGTCCCAACTGTTCCGCATCGATCACTACCTGGGGAAGATGGGCCTGCTCGAGATCCTGCAACTGCGATTCGCCAACTCGATGCTCGAGCCGGTCTGGAGCCGGAACTATGTCGAGAGCGTCCAGATCACGATGGCGGAGAGCTTCGGGGTCGAAGATCGCGGCCACTTCTACGACCCGGTCGGGGCGCTGCGCGACGTCGTGGTCAACCATCTGATGCAAGTGGTCGCAGCCTCGGCGATGGAGGCACCGTCACGAGGCGATCCCCTGACGATCAAGGACTCCCAGGTTTCGCTGTTCCGTTCGGTCGTGGAGGCGGATCCCGCCCACTACGTGCGCGGCCAGTACGACGGCTACCTGGAAACCGAAGGGGTTGCCAAGGATTCGACGACGGAGACCTACGCGGCGTTGCGCCTGAACATCGAGAACTGGCGCTGGGCGGGGGTTCCCTTCTTCATCAGGACGGGCAAGCACCTGTCGTTCACGCAGACCGAACTCCGGCTCGTGTTCAAGGAGCCGCCGAGGCTCGGGTTCGGCTTGCGAGGTCGCGACCCCGAACCGAACCAGCTGATCGTCAAGCTGGATCCTTCTCCCGGGGTTCGATTCATCGTCGAGGCCCACCGCGCCGACGCACCCGGATCGAAGCCCATCACCCTCGACATGGAGTTCGCGCAGGAGGGAGGAGAAGGGCCGACACCGTATGAGGTGCTCCTGCACGCCGCGATGGTGGGCGACAGCACGCGCTTCACCCGGCAGGACACCGTGGAGGAGACCTGGCGGGTCATGCAGCCCCTGCTGGACGCGCCACCGCCGGTGCATCCGTACGCGCAGGGTTCGATGGGACCTGAGGCGAGCAATTCGCTGGTGGCCGGTCACGGCCGCTGGCACGAGCCCTGGGTGGCCTCGTGACCGATCGACAGAGTGCGGCGATGCCCTCCCCGTTCCCGGCGATCGACTCGTACGCCTTCCTGTCCGATTGCCACACCGGAGCGCTCGTGGGGCCGGACGGATCGATCGAATGGTTGTGCGTCCCGCAGTTCGATGCACCGAGCATCTGCGGTGCCTTGCTCGATCGCGAAGCCGGCAGCTTCCGAGTCGCGCCGTTCGGGATCAACGTCCCCACCTCGCGGGTCTACGAACCCGGCACGAACGTCCTCGTGACCACCTGGCGCACGGCGGGTGGATGGGTGGAGGTGCGCGATGCCTTGACCTTGGGGACCCGGGAGGGCGAGGACATCGTCACGCCGCACACCAGGCCGCCGGCCGATGAGGACGCCGATCACACCCTGGTTCGGACGGTCCGATGCCTGGAAGGGCAGGTCGAGATCGAGCTCGTCTGCGAGCCGGTGTTCGACTACGGACGCACCGAAGCGCAGTGGGACCTCGTTGGGGAGGACCGCCATGCCGCCGACGCCACCGGGGCAGGCGTCACGGTGCGACTCACGACCGACATGGCCCTCGGGGTCGAGGCCGGGCGGATCCGGGCCCGGCACGTCCTGTCCGCCGGTGACGCCGCGTTCTGCGCGTTGTCGTGGGCCGAGGACTTCTCGACCCCAGCCACCGCCGATGAGGCCGAGGCCCGGATCGCCGCCACCGTGAAGTTCTGGCGAGGCTGGCTCGATCGTTCGCGCGCGATCGATCACCCCTGGCGGGCCATGCTGGAGCGTTCGGCCCTCACGATCAAGGGCCTCACCTACATGCCGACGGGTGCGACTGTGGCCGCGCTCACCACATCCCTGCCGGAAACGCCGGGTGGTGAGCGCAACTGGGACTACCGGTACACGTGGATCCGCGACACGACGTTCACGTTGCAGGCGCTCCACATGTTGCAGCTCGATTGGGAGGCCGACGAGTTCATGCAGTTCGTCGCGGACGTGGAGCCCACCGAGGACGGGTCGCTGCAGATCATGTACGGGATCGACGGTCGTCGCGACCTCACGGAGTCGACCAGAGACGATCTCTCAGGCTACGCCGGCGCGAGTCCGGTGCGGATCGGCAATGGTGCGTTCGATCAGCGGCAGAACGACGTGTTCGGCGCCGTGCTCGACTCGGTGCTGCTGCACACCCGCCAGAGTGAGCGCCTCCCCCGGCGGCTGTGGCCGATCGTCCAGAGCCAAGCGGCGTGTGCCGAGAAGGTCTGGGAACAGCCCGACCAGGGCATCTGGGAGGCGCGCGGTGCGCCACAGCACTACGTCTCGTCGAAACTGATGTGCTGGGTCGCGATGGACCGGGCGGCGAAGCTCGCGGCGATCCGTGGCGACAAGGACCTGGAGGCATCGTGGCGGAAGACCGCCGACCAGATCCACGCCGACATCCTTAAGCACGGGGTCAACGATGCCGGCGTCCTGACCCAGCACTACGGCTCGGACTCCCTCGATGCGTCGGTCCTGCTCGCCGCCGTGCTCGGTTTCCTTCCCGCCGATGACAAGCGACTCCGTGCCACGGTGCTCGCCATCGCGGACGACCTCACCGAAGACGGCTTCGTGCTCCGCTACCGAACCGACCAGACCGATGACGGGCTCTCCGGCAAGGAAGGCACGTTCCTGATCTGCTCGTTCTGGCTCGTCTCGGCACTGGCCATCATCGGCGAGGTCCAGCGCGCGAGGGACCTGTTGGAACGGCTGATCCGGATCACCTCACCCCTGGGGCTGTACGCCGAGGAGTTCGACACCGAGACCGCTCATCACCTGGGGAACTTCCCCCAGGCCTTCTCCCACCTGGCCTTCATCGAGGCGGCGGGACGCTTGATCCTCATCGAGCGACTCGCCGAGATATGACCCGGGTCGCCAGTCCGGCGATCGCTCCCTCCCCTGCTTCGGGAGCACAGTTCGAGATCGGGTCCGGCAACCAGCAGGTCGTCGTGACGGACGTCGGGGCGACGCTCCGCTCATACCGGGTCGACGGCCAGGACGTGATCGATGGCTTCTCGCTCGACGAGACGTCCACCGCGGGCCGTGGACAGGTGTTGGCGCCGTGGCCCAATCGACTGGAGGACGGTACCTACGCGTTCGACGGGCGGCGAGGGGTCGCAGCGCTCGACGAACCGGAGCACGAGAATGCGATCCACGGCCTCGTACGGTGGCTGGTGTGGGATGCGGTTGCGCGATCGGCCGACGCGGTGACCCTCGGGTGCGTCGTCCCCGAGCAACCCGCCTATCCGTGGCGGATCGAGCTCGAGCTGGAGTACCGGGTGTCTCCCGGTGGCCTGGAGGTCACCACGGTGGCGACCAATCGGTCCGCCTCCACGGCGCCCTTCGGCATCGGCTTCCACCCGTACCTCACGGTCGGCACTGCCCTGATCGACGAGGCGCGCCTCACGATCGCCGCGCGCCGACGCCTCGAGACCGATCCGCGAGGGCTCCCCGTGGCTGATGCGTCCGTGATCGGGACCGACTTCGACTTCACCGATCCGACGGTCATCGGCGATGCCCGGCTGGACACCGCGTTCACCGAGCTGGTCGAGGACGACGAAGGCACGACGACCGTCCGCTTGGAGTCGGAGACGCGTCGCGTCGACCTGTGGATGGCCGAGAGCTTCCGCTACGTGATGGTGTACACCGGCGACACCCTCGAGCCTGTCGAACGACGCCGCCGGGGCATCGCGATCGAACCGATGACCTGCCCGCCGAACGCGTTGCGAACCGGCACCGACCTGATCCGGCTCGAACCCGGATCATCGTGGACGTCACGTTGGGGGATCCGCGCATGACGAAGAAGCACAAGCACAAGAAGAAGCAGCAGCACAAGAAGGACGCGGGCAAGACGACCGAAGTCGTCGTCGTGGGAGCCGGCTTCGCCGGCATCGGCTGTGTCAAAGAGCTCGCGAAACGTCACGACGTGCACGTCACCTTGCTCGACAAGCACAACTACCACCAGTTCCTGCCGCTCCTGTACCAGGTCGCGACCTATCAGCTCTCGCCCACCGACGTGGCGATGGACCTGCGTCAGGAGTTCCGGAAGCACAAGAGGGTCAGCGTCAAGCTGGGCGAAGTGGCGTCGATCGATCCGGCGGCCCGGGTGGTCACGTTGGCCGACGGCGGGACGTTCGCGGGCGACTACGTCGTCCTGGCGGCAGGGAGCCAGGCCAACTTCTTCGATACCCCTGGCGCCGAGCACGTGTTCCCGTTGTACTCGCTCGACGACGCCGAACGCCTTCGATCGCGGCTGCTCGCCATCTTCGAGGACGCCGATCGCGACCCGTCGCTCATCGAGAAGGGAGCGCTCAACATCGTGATCGTCGGTGCTGGAGCCACGGGCACCGAGGTGGCAGGGGCGATCGCCGAACTGGTGCACGACGTCCTGCCGTCGGAGTTCCATGACCTCGCCGTCGACCAGGCCCGCGTGATCGTGGTTGATCTCGGAAGCTCGGTACTGGGCCCGTTCTCGCCGAAAGCCCACAAGTACGCCTCCAAGGTCCTGTTGGATCTCGGGGTCGAACTCCGGCTGGAGACATCGGTAAAGGAGATCGCCCGCGACCACGTGGTGCTGTCGGACGGTTCGACGATCCCCACCCATTGCGTCGTCTGGGGCGGAGGGTTGAAGGCCGCGCCCGTCGCCGGTGCGTCGGGACTCAAGCAGGGGCGCGGTGGACGGATCGACGTCGA
>JBKPMF010000087.1:0-8691 GCA_046732015.1 Actinomycetota bacterium | reverse complement strand
GCGGATGGGTCGGCCGTGCTGTTCACGGGCATCTACACCGGCGATCTCGACGATGCGACCACGCACTTCGAGGACGTCGATGCGATCCGCGAACAGGTCTCCGACGCTCCCGGCATCGACGAGGCGCACATGCTCGGCCAGGTGAGCTCATCGGAGGACTTCAAGGTCATCTCCGAGGAGGACCTGCAGTTCGGAGAGTCGATCGGCATCGTCGCCGCGATCGTGGTGCTGCTGATCGTGTTCGGAGCGATCGTGGCCGGCTACCTGCCGCTGCTCCTCACGATCTTCTTCACGTTGCCGATCACGCTGGGAATCGTCGGACTGTTCGGCACGCTGTGGGACTTCAGCTTCTTCACCCCGAACCTGATCTCCATGATGGGCATCGCCGTGGGCGTGGACTACGCCTTGTTCATCGTGTCGCGATACCGCGAGGAGCGGCACAACGGCCGGGAGAAGAACGATGCGATCCGCGCATCCGGCGCCACGGCGTCACGCGCGGTGTTCTTCAGCGGCTTGACCGTCGTCCTGGCGCTGGCCGGCATGCTCCTGGTGCCGACGACGATCTTCCGCAGCCTCGCCGGCGGCGCGATCATCGTGGTCTTGGTGTCGGTGGCCGTGTCGATGACGCTGCTCCCGGCCCTGCTCTCGGTCTTGGGCGAGTGGGTCAACTGGCCCTGGCTGACACGCGGTCGCACGCTGCTCGTCTGGCTGGCGATGGTGGTGGCGGCAGGTGTTGTCGGCGGCGGGCTCGGGGCGGTCGGCGCCCCTCCGGCGCTGGCTGGCCTGGCCGGTTTGCTGGCCTTCGCCGGGGCCGGGATCGTGGTGACCAAGTTGATGCGCGGCGGCTGGATGCAGTCGCACGCACGTCCCGAAGGATCCTCGCTCAGTTCCGAGGGTGGATTCTGGGATCACGTGACCAGTGTCGTGATGGGCCGCCCGGTCGTGTGGCTCGTCCTCGGCGCGCTGTTCATGCTCGCGCTTTCGCTGCCGTACTGGTTCCAGTCGCATCCTGACGGCGAAGGCCGCGGGATCAAGACCGGCCTGGCGGGGATCAGCACCCTGCCCGACGGGATCCAGACCAAGGAAGCCTTCGATCTCCTGGTGGAGAAGTTCCCGAAGGCGGGGCTGGAGGCGACCGCCGACATCGTGATCGAGGCGGACGGCGTCGGCACGCCGGGCGCGCAGCCGGGAGCCCCCGGCGAGCTCGCATCGGAGTACGCCGCCGCGGTGGACACGCTGGAGACCTCGATCGCCGACGATCCCAACCTGGGAACCCCGGCGCCGCCACAGGTGAGCGCCGACGGTACGGTGGCGCTGGTGTCGATCCCGCTCGCAGGAGAGGCCACCGATTCCCAGGGTGAGGTGGCGGTAGCGACGATCGCGTCGCTGAGAGACACCTACGTCCCCGAGGCGTTCGACGGCACCTCCGCGACCGTGCTGGTCGGCGGTGACACAGCGTTCGTGAAGGACTTCTTCGACATCTCCGACCGGTACACCCCGTTGATCATCCTGGTGGTGTTGGGGTTGTCGTTCATCCTGCTCACGATCGTGTTCCGCTCGATCGTGGTGCCGGTGAAGGCGATCATCATGAACCTGCTGTCCGTGGGCGCCGCCTACGGGCTCATCGTGCTGGTCTTCCAGAAGGGCGGACCCGCCATCGGCGAGACGATCGCGAACTTCCTCGGCTTCCAACAGGTCGATGCGATCGAAGCGTGGTTACCGCTGTTCCTGTTCTCGATCCTGTTCGGGCTCTCGATGGACTACCACGTGTTCCTGCTGACACGGATCCGTGAGCAGTACGACAAGACCGGCGACAACGCTGCGTCGGTCGCCTATGGACTGCGCACGACCGGCGGCATCATCACCGGCGCGGCCATCATCATGGTCGCGGTGTTCGCCGGGTTCGCCGCCGGGCGGCTGACCTCGCTCGAGCAGATGGGCTTCGGCCTGGCTGTGGCCGTCTTCCTAGACGCCACCGTGGTGCGGTCCGTCCTGGTCCCGTCCACGATGCGGCTGCTCGGCGATCGCAACTGGTACCTGCCGCGTTGGCTGCAGTGGTTGCCGAAGATCGACGTGGAAGGGCACGACGCCGCCACCGCGACGATCACGGTGCCCGACTCGCCGGCCGAGCTGGTCGAGGCGGGCGACACGAAGGAGTAGCCGTTCGCGGCCGATCCGCGGGCCGAGCGGAAGAGGGTGCCCGTGCCCTCTTCCGCTCGGCCGTATCCTGACCCCCGCGATGGGGGAGGCGTGATGGCAACGGTGCACGACGAACTGCGGACGCGGCTCGGGAGCGTGGGAGCGTGGACGTTCGCCTTCGACGCGCAGCCGGTCGCCGACGTTCGAGCCGGCGCCTCGGCGCTCGAGGATCTGGGCTACACCGCGCTCTGGGTTCCAGAAGGCTCCGGCTCCCGTGATGTGCTAACCCATCTGTCGCTGTTGCTGCAGGCCACCGACCATGTCACCGTGGCCAGCGGTATCGCGAACGTCACGGCGCGTCAGCCCGACGTCCTGCAGGCCGGGATGGTGACGCTCGCCGACGCGTTCGGGGAACGGCCCGTGTTCGGGATCGGGATCGGTCACGAATACTCGACGGGCACGCGCGGCATCGACTGGGACCGGCCGCTCGCGCGCATGCGTACCTACCTCGACGGCATGGATGCGGCGACTTCCCTCCCGGTCTCCAACACGCCGCCTCGGCGGTTGCTGGCGGCGTTGGGCGACGGCATGCTGCGTCTCTCGAGCGAGCGAGCGCAGGGTGCGCACACCTATTTCGTGCCGGTCTCCCACACCGAACGTGCGCGGTCGGTGCTCGGACCCGAGCCGGTGCTGGCGGTGGAGTTGACGGCGATCCACGCCACGGATCCCACGCGCGCCCGCCAGCTCGCGCGCGCCTGGGCCAGGCACTACCTCGAGCTGCCGAACTACGCCAAGAACCTCGTGCGGATGGGCTTCAGCGATGACGACGTGACCGGTGACGGGAGTGACCGGTTGATCGATGCGACGATCGCCTGGGGCGACGCCGGCGCCGTGGCCGCCAGGGTTCGAGAGCACCTCGATGCGGGAGCCGATCACGTCTGCGTTCAGTACATCGACGCCGATGACGCGGACCTGTGCCTGCCGGCGTACGCGGAGCTGGCCGAGATCGTCCTCGCGTGAGGGTCAACGCGATGCCCGGGCTCGCACCCGAGCTTGGACCCCGTCGCTCCTCAGCTCCCTGAGCGCGTCCCTCGCGATCCATCTGGCGCTCCGGCTGGGTGAGGCCGCCAGGCGTTCGCCCGTGTCGATCGCTGCGGTGTTCAGCGTCCGATCGCGCTTGCCGATCTGGCGCAGCGCCCAGTTCACCGCCTTCTTGACGTAGTGGCGTTCGTCGACGGCCCCACGTTCGATCTCCGGGAGCCATCCCAGCCAGAAGGCGTCGTCGTGACCGTCGCGTGCCCGGGCGGCGTGCTCGGCCACGATCGAGAACCCCGCGCGCTTCACGAACTCCTCGTCCCGCCGAACCCACCCGCGAGCCCGGTCGAAGGAGTGCGGCGTCTCGGTGAACAGGTTGCCGCAGACCTGGTCGCACAGGTCCCAGGAATCGAAGTCGACCACCCAGGCCTCCATCTGCTCAACGGTGACCTTCGCCGGATCGTCCACCATCGATGCCAGGATGCGTGCCTCATGGATCCGCGTCGTCCATAGGTCGAGCGCGAGCGCGTGGTCGCCGCGGTGGCGTCGCGCGAGCCGTCGGCAGTTCGGGATGCTGACCCCGAGCGCCCGATCGGTCGTGATCCCCACCCTTGCCATGCCGGGTAGCCGCGACGGGTCGGCGACCGACCGGAGCTCGTCCACCACCTGCCGGCTGGCGACCTTCACGGCTCGCGTGCCCCCGAGATCGCCGATGGATCGACCGAACACGCCTGCTGGCCGAGCATCGCGCCGAGCCGGGTCCGGTGCCGCACCACGAACCCGTACATCCGCTCGGTCGCGGCGGGGAAGGTGGCGGCCAGGGTCGCGAGCGGTCCGCCGCCGGGGAGCCGTCGCATCACGCGCGGGACCGCCGCCCCCGCCGACCAGATGCGGCCGTCGGGCTCGATGACGTGCCACGAGGCATAGCGTGCCACCGGGTCCATCGCGTCGAGGTCGCCACCTGCCTCGGCTGTTTGGATCGAACGGAACGTGAGCCGATCGCCCCGGTCCCATCGACGGAGTTGGTCCGCCGTCCACCGGCAGACCCCGCAGTCCTCGTCGTAGAGCACGATCGCTCGGTCCATACCTCGATGCTACGGCGGGCGACCGATTCGTCCTGTGGCCGATCAGGCCGGAACCGTGACGAACCGCAGGCCTTTCTTCCGGATGCCGCGGATCAGATCCGGCAGGGCGGCGATGGTGTGACCGGCGTCGCCGCCGCCGTCGTGCAGCAGGATGATCGATCCCGCCTCCACCTGTTGCAGCACCTTCTTGACGATGTCCTTGCGCGTGCGGCTCGATCGCCAGTCCTGGGGGTCGACGCTCCACATCACGATCCGCATCCCCTGCCGGCGGGCTTCATCGATCACGAAGTCGTCGAAGCTGCCGCCGGGTGGCCGGAACAAGGTGGGGTGCACGCCATCCTCGCCGAGCTGTGCGTTCGTGTCGGCCATCTCAGCGGTGATGTGCGCCTCGGTCATGTCGGCCAGGGGCGGGTTCACGGGATGGTCGAAGGAGTGGTTGCCGATCTCGTGGCCCGCTCGCTCCACGCGGCGAACCAGCTCCGGGTAGCGCTCCACCTCGTAGCCCACCATGAAGAACGTTGCCTTCACGTGGAAGCGGTGCAGGACCGAGAGCACGCGCTCGGTGTCGACCGGCCAGGGTCCATCGTCGAACGTCAGTGCCACGGCGCCTGGGGTCTCGCCGTGTCCACGAGGGATCTCGCGCACGGACACCACGTCCCCCGAGATGCGGCCCTCGGTGGTGATCTCCCGGATCGGGTAGCGGGTCAGGGTCCGCTCCGGGTTCGCCACCTGCGGCTCCTTGATGTCGACGACGACCCGTCGTGTGCCTTCGACGCGATCGTGCCGGTCGAGCACGTGGATGGCATCGCCCTGATGGAGACGGGTGCCGGGTGCGGCCGGCGTCCCGTTGAGGACGATGCGACCCCGGCGTGCGAGCGGGTCGAGCACCTCGCCGGAGACCGACAGCAGCCGACCGTCGTCGGCCTCGAGTCCGAGCTCGGCGATCACGCCGGCGAACGTGGTGCCGGGTGCGAATTCATGCGTGGTGCCGTCGACCGTGATGCGGACCGGGGGCGGGGGCGTCGGTGTGGAGCCGCCACACATCGGCAGTGGGGAGAGCACGACGGCGATGAGGACGAGACGAACGACGGTGGGGAAGCGATGACCGCTCATGCAACCCCATCATCCTTGCACGACCGTCAAGCATCCCGCCCAAGGATCCCGCCTGGCATCATGAATGCATGTCGACCAGGAAGGTGAAGCGGCCGCACGCGGGGCGCCACCCGAACCAGGACCCCGCCCCCCCGCCTCCTCGACCTGAGACGCGCGCGGCCTGGCTCATCGCCGCCGACACGGTGGCGTTGGTGGTGTTCGTGCTCGCGGGGATGCGTTCGCATCACGAGGGCTCGGCGGCGTGGATCTTCCTCCGCAACGCGATCCCACTCCTGGTCGCGTGGTTCGCCGTGGCGGCGCTGCTGAAGACCTATCGCACGCCGGGCTTCATGATCGTGGTCAAGACCTGGATCGTGGCGGTTCCGATCGGGCTCACCGTGCGCTCGCTGTGGGTAGGTTCGCCCACCGGATGGCGCTTCGTCGTGTTCCTGGCGGTGGGGCTGGGGTTCACGATGCTCTTCCTGGCGATCGGGCGCCTGGCGCTCGCGTTGATCACCGGGCGTGGGTACCCGCAACGGCGCCGCCCGTGATCGCCCGCCCGACGATGCCCGACCCGGGCGCGGCACGGAGCTTCTGGCTCCAGGAGGCCCTCGGCGCGGACCCGGGTGAACCGTGCCCGCCTCTCGAGGCGCACGTCGCCGCCGACGTCTGCGTCATCGGCGGAGGGTTCGCCGGGCTCTGGACGGCGATCGAGCTCTCGGCCCGCGAACCCACGATGCGCATCGCGCTGCTGGAGCAGGACATCTGCGGCGGCGGCGCCAGCGGGCGCAACGGCGGCTTCTTCTCCTCGTCCTGGTGGGACGTCGAGGCGCTGTGCGGGCTCTTCGGGGACGACGAGGGACTGCGCTATGCCCACGCGGTGTCGGACACGGTTGGTAAGGCGGGAGCCTGGCTCGCCGACCATGACGTCGACGCCTGGTTCCATCACGACGGGGTCCTGGGGATCCGGACGGGGACCTGGCAGGAGGGGCCCGGCGGCGAGGGACCCGCGGTGTTCCTGGAGGCGCGTGGTCTCGGCGACCGGATGCGACCGCTCACGGTGGAGCAGGCTCGCGAGATCGCCGACTCGCCGCGGATCACCGGGGCGCGTTTCATCGACGACAGCGCGATCGTGCAGCCCGCGCGTCTGGCCCGTGGTCTGCGACGAGTGGCCCTGGAGCGCGGCGTTCGGATCTTCGAACGCACCACGGTGACCGGTCTCGATCGGTCGCGACCGGCGGGGGTGCGCACCGACCACGGCGCGGTCAAGGCCGACCAGGTGGTGCTGACGATCGGCGCCTGGGCGGCCGGCTGGCCGGGGTTCCGCCGGAGTTTCGGCGTGATCGCCGACCACATGGTCGTCACCGAGCCCATCCCGGACCTGCTCGCCGAGATCGGCTGGACTTCGCAGGTGGGCATCGCCGACGGCCGAGATCTCCTCTTCTACCTACGGCCCACCGACGACCATCGCATCGCGATCGGCGGCGGCGGACTGGGTCTGGTGTTCGGCGGCCGAGCATCCGGACGCGGCGCCACGCACGACCGTCGCGTCGCCGAGGTCGCGGCTCGCGGCCTCTTGTGGCTGTTCCCGCAGCTGGAAGGCGTCCGGTTCACGCACGCCTGGGGCGGCCCGATCGACCAGACACCCTCGTTCCTGCCGTTCTACCGAACGCTGCCGCCCGGCAACGTGCACGCCGGGCTCGGATTCTCCGGTCACGGGCTCTCCCAGACGATGGTGGGCTCGCGCATCCTGGCGTCGATGGTGCTGGGCGTTCAGGACCGATGGACCTCGCTGCCGGTGGTGGGGGACGAACTCGGCAAGGCCCCACCGGAGCCGTTCCGATATCCCGCGATCAAGGCGGCAGGCTGGGCATTGGAACGCGGCGATCGACGGGCCGACGCGGGGCGCCCCCGAGGCTGGTTGGATGCCACCGTGGGAGCGGCGCCGCAGGCCTGGCGTGACCGGATGGTGGCTCGCGCGATGCGCCGCAGGGCCGGCTGAGGCTCAGTACCGGTCGTCGCGAGCCGGGAGTTCGCCGGGGTCGGCCTCGTTCTCCACGAACACCGTCGTCCCCGTGGAGGTGGCCTTGCCCTGGATGCGCTGCGCGTCGTAGTCGCGCTGGATCTGCCGCGCCTTCCGCTTGAGGGCCCACCACGCGACGCCTGCCAACACGGCGACCGCGAGGAACGCCGACAGGATCAGCACGGCAGCCACCTTCAACACCGCTCCCAGCACCCCGAAGATGGCGGCCAGCAACAACAGGATCAGGATGAAGACGAACATCTCGTGTCCTAGCCTACGCCGCCGCGCGAGAATCGTTCGGGCCTTCGGCTGCCCGAGCGCGATCACGCGCCGGCCCCCGAGGTCTCCCCTCCGCCATACTGCCGCGATGGACGAAGCGTTCCATTCACCCCTGAACGCCGATGCCAACGCCGGCGCGGTCGCGATCGTCACGGGGGGTGGCACCGGCATCGGCCGCGCCACCGCGCGCGAGCTTGCACGCACGGGAGCGAGCGTCGCGATCTGCGGGCGCCGTCCGGAGCCGCTGGAGCAGGTGCGCGCCGAGTTGGAGGCGGACGGACGAGCCGTGCTGGCGATGCCCTGCGACGTGCGTGAGCCCGCACAGGTCGCCGTGTTCCTCGATGAGGTCGATGAGCGCTTCGGCGCGGTGGACATCCTGGTGAACAACGCCGGCGGTCAGTTCGCTGCGCCCGCCGAGGCGATCGAACTCAAGGGTCTGCGCGCCGTGCACCGGCTGAACGTCGACGCCCCCTGGCACCTCACGCACGAGGTTGCCACCCGTTGGATGATCCCGCGGCGCCGAGGCGTCGTGTTCTTCCTGGGGTTCAGTCCCCGGCGAGGGATCCCGATGATGGCGCATTCGTCGATGGCCCGCTCGGCGCTCGAGACGATGGCCGCGTCGCTGTCGAACGAGTGGTCCCGCTTCGGGGTCCGCGCGATCTGCGTCGCGGCCGGCCTGATCCAGACCGAGGGCATGTTGCAGTACGGCGGCCAGGAGGTCATCGACGGGTTCGCCGACCTGGTGCCGATGCGACGGGCCGGCCTGCCCGAAGAGGTCGCCTCGACGATAGCCTTCCTCGCCTCGCCCGGTGGTGGTTACGTCACCGGCTCCACGGTGATCGTGGACGGCGGCGCGGACGCCTGGGGTCAGGGGACGGCTCCTCCTCCGGTCGAGCCTCCTGCCGACCCGGCCGGGTAGCGCTCCGAGGCGACTTCCGGCGGCCACGTCGCTCGTAGTAGGTTTGCCGCACAGCCCGGCGGCCCTCGTGGCCACGTTCCCTCAGGAGGGGTTCCTCATGGCAGACGCTCTGCAGAACT
>JBKPMF010000086.1:0-3702 GCA_046732015.1 Actinomycetota bacterium | reverse complement strand
TGCATGTACCGAGACTCGAACTTGTGGGTCTCACCCGTCGCGAACGGCTCAAGGTCGCTGATGCCGTAGTAGCTGGTGCCGGCCGCGAACCCGTCGTGGAAGGTCAGCACGCACAGTGTCGTGTAGCCCCCGGCGCTCCCTCCGCGGATCAACAACCGGTCCGGATCCGCGACGCCCTCGGTCGCGAGGTATCGGGCGGCGTTGATGCAGTCGACGGTGTCGGTGATGCCCCACATCCCGTTGAGCCGCTGCCGGTACTCCCGGCCGAAGCCGGTGCTGCCGCCGTAGTTCACGTCGACCACGGCGAACCCGCGACTGGTCCAGAACTGCATCTCCAGGTCGAACACGGCGGTGGCCTCACCCGTCGGGCCCCCGTGGCTCATCACGATCAACGGCGGGCGCTCTCCGGCAGGACCGGCGAAGCCCGGATTCGCCGGTTCGTACACGTTGGCGAACGCCGTGACCCCGCCGTCGGTCGGGAACTCGATCTGTGACGGCACCGAGACGAACGCCGGATCGAACGGTATCTCCGCGCTGACACGCAGGACCTCGACGGATCGCGCGCTGAAGTCCAGCCACACGAGTTCCTCGGGGCGATCGGGAGCACCGGCCACGAAGGCGATCTGGGACCCCTCCACCGCCATGGCTGGCCCCCAGTGCAGGGCGGTATGGGGCAGATCGAGGTCCAGCAGCTCACCGGTCTCAGGGTCGAGCACCGCCAACAACTGGGTGCCGCCCCGTTCGTACCAACAGGCGATCCGACCGTCCTCCAAGAACCCGTAGGACCGTGATCCGAATACCCAGTGCGGGAACCCGAACTCGGCCTCCATGGGACACAACGCCTGCCGCTCGCCGTTCACGAGCCGTTCCAGGTTCCACCAGCCCGTCCGGTCGCTGGCGAAGTGCAGCACCCCCGCCGGGCTCCAGTCGGGCGCCCAGATCGATTCCTCGCCGTCGGCGCCGGCCACGAGACGAAGGTTCGACACCGAACCGTCCTCGCCGAGGTCCCCGGCGAACAGCTCACAGCCGTCCCAAGGCATCCATGGCAGGTCCCAGGCGCAGAACGCGATCTGCGAACCGTCGGGCGAGATACGTGGATCCGAATAGAAGTCCCGGCCGGCCACGATCGCGCTCGGAGGCGCACCGCCGTCGATGGGCAGCACGACGAGCTCGTTCACCACCTCGGTCGGCTCCCCGGCGCCTTCGTGGCGTTCCCGCACGCCGATCCACCGTCGGCCGTCGGCGGTGATGCGTCCGTCGGCGTAGCGATGCGTCCCGGACGTGTCAGGGGTGATCGGCACCGGCGTGCTGTCGTTGGTCCCGAGCCGATAGAGCCGTTGGTCGACACGATGGGAGAACACGACGGTACCGCGATGCACCGCGAAGGCCCCACCCCCGTACTCGTGCACGGTGGTCCGCACGTTGAAGCCTTCGGGGGTGACCTCGGTGGGCGGGGACCACGGATCCCCGCGCATCACGACACCTCGGCCCTGCTCGGACGGCCGCGTCTCGAGCCAGTACGCGACACCGTCGTCCAACCACACCTCGCTGAGGCCGATGCCGGCGCTCGAGAGCATCGACGCCGTGATCGGGGACGACCACGAACCGAACGGCGCCGTCGTGGGCTCGGTCATCGCGGCCGCCGTCCGACGATGACCCTCGTCACCTTGAGTTCGCCGCCCTTCGTGCTCTCGACCTCGTCGAACCCCCCATGGCGGAACACCTTCTTCACACCCTTTGCGCGATCTGGGCTGACCTCCATCAGGAGCCATCCGCCCTTGCGGAGCCACGCGGGAGACTCCTCCACCGTGCGATGGATCAGGCCCATGCCGTCGATGCTCCGGTCGGTGAGGGTGTGCTCGGGTTCCCAGTCGCGGATCTCATCGGGGAGATCCTCGATCTCGTCGCGCGGCACGTACGGGGGGTGGAGCGTGATGACGTCGACCGTGCCTCGGAGGGATATCGGCAGCGCGCCGAACAGATCGCCTCGTGTGAAGGTCGCGGCGAGGTCGAGCATCTTGGCGTTCTTCCGCGCGAGCTTGACCGCGTCGGCCGCCACATCGGTCCCCCACACCTGCGCCTTCGGCACCTCGTCGGCCACCGCGAGGGCGATCGTGCCGCCGCCGGTCGCCAGGTCGACATGCACCGGCTTCTTGCGGCCGCGCAAGCGGCGCACCGCCTGCTCGGCGAGGAATTCCGACGAGTCCCTCGGCACGAAGACCCCCGGCTTGGTGCGCAGCTCGATCCCTCGGAACTCCGCGTAGCCCTTGATGTACGGGATCGGCTCGCCGGTGGCACGGCGTTCGATCAACACCTCGAACTCCCGACGGTCCTTGCCGGCGATGTCCTCGTCGGGTTCGGGTTCATAGCCCATGACGTGGATCAGGAGATCCTCGGCCTCGATGCGCTCCCGGTCCTTCTGCCAGTGGTCGATCGAATCCGATGCCTTCAACGTCTTCACCGCGCGCGAGAGCACCCGCTTGGCTTCCATGGCGAGGCATCGTACCCGGTGGCGGTCGATACACTCGGGCGATGCCTCGCACCGACGACACGCCCGCATCGAAGCGGCCCGCCAAAGGGTCGGCGGCTGCGTCCACCTCCAAGACACGCAAGGCCCGGTCGAAGAAGTCGGGAACCGGCGACGTGGTTCGGCTCACGGGCGACCGCCTGGTCGTGAGGTCGGCCGACGGCGCGGAGCGCACGTCGACCGGCGGACTGCTGATCCCGGCCACCGCGGCACCGGCGCCCAAACGCCTCGCATGGGCGGACGTCGTGCTCGTGGGTCCGGACGTCCGGGTCGCCTCGAAGGGCGACCGGGTGCTGTTCCTGCCGTCGTCGGCGCTCGAGGTCGAGCTCGAGGGTGAAGACCTGATCCTGTTGCGTGAGCGCGACGTGCAGGCGGTCACGGCTGCCGACCAGAAGGCCGATCGTCCCCCCGGCCAGTACCTCTAGGGACCGGCTCAGCCCGCCACGAACGAGAGCCGCACGGACCGCACGTCGTTCTCCCGGTTGGGGTCCACCAGCACCACACGCTGCCAGGTCCCCAACGCGAGTCCTCCACCGATCGCGGGGAGCATCAGGCTCGGCGAGACGAACACCGGGAGCAGGTGATCGCCGCCGTGGCCAACGCTCCCGTGCCGATGCCGATAGCGGTCGTCCCTCGGCAACAACCGTTCGAGCGTGGCCTCCAGGTCCGCCTCGGACCCCGAACCGGTCTCCATGAGCGCGACGCCCGCCGTGGCGTGAGGGACGAACACGTGCACGAGCCCGTCCGCCCCCGCGTCGGCCGCGAACGCCTCGACCCGGTCGGTGAGGTCGAGGACGCGGGTGCCAGCGGTGTCGACCTGGAACTCGACGCTATGCACGCCGATGCATGGTCAGCTGGGAGGAGCGCCGCCGTCGCCGGGTGCGTCGCCCTCGGTGCTGGTGGGTGGCGGAGTGGGCGCAGGGGTCGCCGGTGGCGTCTCGGGTGCGGACGGCGCCGGCGGCGCGACCGGAGCCGGCGGTGGCTCGGACACCGCGGGTGCCGGCTCGGAAACCGGCTGCGGCTCGGTGACGGACGTCGGGGCCGGAGCCGGGGGTGCGTCGAACCCGGTGCCCGTCGCGGCCAGGGGCGCGGTCGTGGAAGTGGTCGCGGTGGTCGCGCCCATCGCCGCCGGCGACGCTTCGGGACGCTCACGCAGCGCGAGGACACCGCCGACC
>JBKPMF010000085.1:0-1334 GCA_046732015.1 Actinomycetota bacterium | reverse complement strand
GAGGAACAACGACTTGGCGACCACCGCGTTGCTCTTGCCCTGCGCGATCTCGCCGAGCACTTCGCGCTCGCGCGCGGTGAGCTGGTCGAGCGCCGACTGCTTCCGGCCGCGCGACGTGAGGAGCGATTCGACGACCTTGGGATCGACGACCGAGCCCCCACTCGCGACCTCCCGAATCGCGGCCACGAGCTGCTCGGGCTCGCTGACCCGTTCCTTCAGCAGGTAGGCCCGGCGCTCCGAGCCCCGGGCGAACAGCTGGAGCGCCCAGCCGGCGTCGATGTGCTGCGACAGCACGATCACTCCCAGTGCGGGGTGAGAGTCGCGCAGCGTCAGCGCGGCCTGGATGCCTTCGTCGGACCCGGTCGGCGGCATCCGGATGTCGGTGAGCACGACGTCGGGCCTGTGCTCGTCGACGGCGGCGAGCAGCTGGGGCAGATCGTCGACCGCCGCCACCACCTCTACGCCATCCTGGAACCCGAGCATGCGGAGGATTCCCTCCCGCACGATCAACACGTCCTCGGCGACCACCACCCGCAACGGCATCGGGCGCGCACCCTACCCGTCGTGCTCGAACGACCACTTCGTCGCCCGGGCCGCGAACTCGTCCTCCCGTTCGATCACGGCGAACGCCCGCTCCGGAACGATCTCGAAGAGCAGATTGGCGCGCAGGAACTCGGCGCTCAGGTCCGGCGTGACGGCCTGGTACTTGCCGAGATATCGGCCGATCCAGACGTCCTGCCGGTATTCGTCGCCGACCCGGTTGGCGCGGCCCTCGAGCGAGAGGCACTCGACCGAATCGTCGATCATGAACGACGTCTGAGGGTTCGCGGCCAGGTTGGCCGCCTTCCGCGAGCGCGGTCCGGACGAAAAGGCGAAGCGGTGCTCGTCGTCGTCCCAGACGCCCCACACCGGCATCGCGTGCGGTCGCCCCGCGGCCGACACGGTGACGACCCAGTAGTTGCGGCCGGTGGCCAGCTTGTCCGCGGCCCAGGACCAAGGCAGCGGGTTCCAGGACGAGGCGTCGACCCCGTAGTCCGGCATGTAGGGACGTTCGGCTCGCGGGTCGGACATCCCACCCACGGTAGGGCTACTGGTCGAAGCCCCAGTCGAGGAGCGTGGTGACAGCGTGGTTGCGGGCCTCCTCCGTGGGTGCGCCCAGCACGGCGACGACGATGCGCCGGCCGCCCCGAGTGGCCGAGCCGAGCAGGCACCATCCGGCCTCGGTGGTGTGGCCGGTCTTGATCCCGTCGGCGCCGGAATACAGATTGAGGAGGTCGTTCGTCGTCGGGTACCGCCTGTCGTGCAGCACGGCGTCCACCCGGTCGACCGTGAGC
>JBKPMF010000084.1:0-4686 GCA_046732015.1 Actinomycetota bacterium | reverse complement strand
GTCGAGGTGGACCGCGAGGAGCGCAAGCCGAGCACGGGCGAGGGCAAACCCAGTGACCACGCGCCGGTGATCCTCACGACCTCGGATTGACGCTGCGAAGCGCAGAAAGCAAGACCCCGCAAGCCAGGGCACGATGTCGGAACCCTTGGGCAGGAAGGCACAACCCAAAGGCAACCTTTCGGAACCCGACCCCTCCATCATCACCCGTAGCACCGGGAAAGGGCCACGACCGTGGCCGGTGCGAGGGGAGTGCCATGCGCAGCAGAACCTTGGGGGTGACCGCCGCGTTGCTCGCCTTCGCGCTCGTCGCGGCGGCGTGCGGCGGCGATACGGGCTCGACCACGACCGAGAACACGGCGGGCACGAGCGGCGCGCCCGCGCCCGGTGGGACGTTGAGGATCGCGCTCGTCTCGGACATGTCGAGCGCGTTCGATCCGCAGAAGGAGTACTACGGCGTCGCGTGGGAGTACTACCGGTGTTGTCTGCTGCGGACGCTGATGAGCTACAACGGCAGGACGACCGACGAGGGCGGCGGCGTCGTGGAGCCGGATCTCGCGTCCGCCGACCCGGAGGTCTCGGCCGACGGGCTCACGTGGACGTTCTCGATCCAGCCTGGTCTGCACTACGCCCCACCGGTCGAGGACGTCGAGATCACGGCGCAGGACTTCGTGCGCGCGATGGAACGTGAGGCCACCCCGTCGGCCAACGTCGGCGGGTACCCGTTCTACTACTCGGTGATCGCCGGCTTCGACGAGTTCGCATCCGGCGACGCCGATGAGATCAGCGGCATGAAGGCCGTCGATGACCACACCTTGGAGATCACGGTGACGCGTCCGACCGGCGACCTCGGCTACCGGCTCGCGATGCCGGCCGCGGCGCCGATCCCGCCGAACCCCGACGACCCGAAGGCGCGCTTCGGCGTGGCCGAGGGACACGACGCTGACTACGGCCGCTACCTGGTGGCCTCTGGTCCGTACATGTTCGAGGGCTCGGAGGACATGGACTTCTCCCAGCCGGTCTCGAAGCAGAAGCCGGTCGAGGGCTACCAGCCCGGGCGTTCCATCGTGCTGGTCCGCAACCCCTCGTGGTCCGGGGACACCGACCCGCTCCGTCCCGCGTATCCCGACTCGATCGAATCAGCGATCGGCGGAGTGTCCGAGGACCTCGCGCTGAAGGTGGACGCCGGCGACATCGACCTCGTGCTCGACGGTGTTCCACCGGCGGACCAGGTGCAGCGGTACACGACGGACCCCGCGTTGAAGGACCGACTGCACTCGAACCCGTCCGATGCCGTCCGCTACGTGGAGATGAACCTGGCGAACCCGCCGTTCGACGACATCCACGTGCGCAAGGCGCTCAACTACGTGATCGACAAACAGGGGTTGCTGCAGCTCCGAGGTGGCCCGGTGTTCGGTGAGGTGGCCGGTCACATCATGGTCAACAGCCTCCAGAACAACGTGCTGAAGGACTACGACCCGTACCCGTCACCGAACAGCGCCGGCGACCTCACGAAGGCGAAGGAGGAGATGGCGCAGTCGAAGTACGACAGCGACCAGGACGGGGTGTGCGACGAAAGCGTGTGCGAGGGCATGTTGACCTTCACGGACGCGGCCGCCCCGTACCCGAAGCAGTCGGCGCTGATCGAGCAGAACCTGGAAGCCATCGGGATGTCGATGGACCTCAAGGCGCTCGAGCGCACCACGATGTACTCCAAGTGCGAGGACCCCAACACGCACTGGCAGCTCTGCACGGGCACGTCGTGGGGCAAGGACTACGCCGACGGCGACACGTTCGCCTCGCCGCTGTTCTCCCAGGCAGCGATCGGGCCGCAGTCATGCTGCAACGACCCGATGGTCGGCGTGACTGACGAGATGCTCCAGGAGCGGGACTACGACCCGGTCGCGGTGCCGAGCGCCGAGGACCAGATCGACAAGTGCAAACCGCTGACGGGTGACGAGCGCTTCCAGTGCTGGGCCGATCTGGACACCTACCTGATGGAGGACGTGGTGCCCTGGGTGCCCTTCCTGTTCGACAACAACGTGGTCGTGCTGTCGGCGAACGTCACGAACTGGTCGTTCGATCAGTTCGCCGGGCTCCCGGCACTCGATCACCTCGCGGTCTCATCGTCGTAGTCAACGTGCGAACCCGATGACGTGACGTTCCGGAACCCGGCGACGAGGGCCGGGTTCCGGGAGACCCCCGCCGCGAGGCCCGGACCGCTCCTGCGTGATGGACCCCCTGCAGGAGCGGTCCGGGTACCCTTCTCGTCCGTGGAGCTTCCCGACATCGTCGTGACACCCGAGTGGCTCCTGGGCCGGCTCGGCCCCGAGTCCCGCCCTCCCGACGATCTCGTGATCGCCGACGTGCGGTGGAAACCTGGGGCCTCGGTCCGTGCGTCGTTCGTTCAGGGTCACCTGCCGGGGGCGGTGTCGCTCGACGTGGACGTCGACCTCGCACGCCCGGCGTTCGACGGCCCCGGCCGCCATCCGCTGCCGGCACCCGAGGCGTTCGCGCATGCGATGAGCGCCGCGGGCATCGGTGACGACGACCTCGTGGTCGCTTACGACGACGCCGGAGGGTCCGTCGCGGCAAGGCTGTGGTGGATGCTCCACGTCACCGGCCATCGCGCCGCGTTGCTCGACCTGCCGTCGCTCGAGACGTGGACGGCGATCGGCGGTGCGTTGGCAACCGGCGTGGGTTCGCCTGCGCCGGAGCCGGCCACCTTCCGGCCGCGACCCTGGCCGCGTGAGCGGATCGCCGACGCCGACGACGTTCGGGCATCGCTGATCCGAGGCGAAGGCGTCGTGATCGACGCCAGGGCGGGGGAGCGCTACCGGGGCGAGGTCGAACCGATCGACCCCGTGGCCGGCCACATCCCCGGGGCGGTCAGCGCAGCGTGGATCGGCAACCGCGATCCACGGACCGAACGGCTCCTGACGCCCGAAGCGCTCCGATCGCGGTACGCCGAGCACGGGGTTCGTGACGGGGGGAGCACGATCGCCTCGTGTGGATCGGGCGTCACCGCGTGCCTAGCTGTCTTGACGATGGAACGAGCCGGGCTCCCCGGCGCCCGGTTGTACGAGGGCTCTTGGTCGGATTGGACCCACGATCCATCGAGACCGGTCGCGACCGGCGCAAAGCCTGGAACGATGCCGCCCTCGCGCTGACCTCAGATGGTGTAGCGCTTGTTCGGCTGCTCGACGAGCGACTGCGTGATGGGGGCGAACCGGTTCGCATCGCGTTCCCAGTCCTGTCGCCGGCGATAGGCCGACGGACTCACGCCCGTGTGCTGGCGGAACGTGGTCGTGAAATGCGACAGGCTGTTGAAACCGACGCGGTGACAGATCTGCGTGACCGACAGCTCGGTCTCGCGCAGCAGCTGCATCGCCCGGTCGATCCGCAGTCCGATCAGGTACCGGTACGGCGGAACCCCCACGTACGCCGTGAACTGGCGCGTGAAGTAGTACGGGGACAGCGACGCTTCGTGCGCGATGGCACGCAGGTCGACGTCCCTGTCGAGGTTGTCCGCCAGGAAGACTTGCACCTCGCGGATCCTTCTCTGCAGATGCGGACTGGGAAGATCGCGTTCAGACAGCGTCAACCCGGACCCCCTTTGCTCCTACCTAAGACTACGCTTCTTACCCAGGGAGGGGTTTCAGGAATCCTGCGCAAACCTGCTGGTCAGGACCGGTCCGGATGGACTAGACCATGTCCTGGGGTCGAACCCGCTCGTCGTACTCCTCAGCGGTGAGCAATCCCGATGCCACGGCGGCTTCTTTCAACGTGAGGCCGTCGTGATGGGCGGTCTTCGCGATCGCCGCGGCGTTGTCGTAGCCGATCGATGGGGCGAGCGCGGTCACCAGCATCAGGGAGCGGTCCACGAGCTCCTGGATGCGGTCGCGATCGGGCTGCAGCCCTTCGACGCAGAACTCGCGGAACGAGTCGCTGACGTCGGCGAGCAGGGCGACCGAATGGAGCAGGTTGCGGATCATCACCGGCTTGAACACGTTGAGCTCGAAGTTGCCGAGGGAGCCCGCCATCTTCACCGCCGTGTCGTTGCCCATCACCTGACACACCACCATCGTCACGGCTTCGGACTGTGTGGGGTTCACCTTGCCCGGCATGATGGAGCTGCCCGGTTCGTTCTCGGGCAGGATCAATTCGCCGAGGCCGCTGCGCGGGCCCGAGCCCAACCAGCGGATGTCGTTCGCGATCTTGTTGAGGCTCGCCGCGAGCGTGGCGAGCGCCCCGCTGGCGAACACCACGGCGTCGTGCGCGGCCAGGGCGGCGAACTTGTTCGGTGCCGTGACGAACGGCAGCTCGGTGATCTCGGCGATCTTCGCCGCCACCGCCTCGCCGAACCCGTCGGGCGCGTTGAGTCCGGTCCCCACCGCCGTGCCTCCGGCCGCGAGCTCGTACAGGCCCGGCAGCGTGGCGTCGATGCGCTCGAGGTCGGCGTCGAGTTGCGCCGCGTAGCCGCCGAACTCCTGGCCCAGCGTCAAGGGGACCGCGTCCTGCAGGTGCGTGCGGCCGATCTTGACGATGTCGGCGAACTCGCGAGCGCGCAGGTCCAGTTCGTCGCGCAGCGCCCGGACCGACGGCAGCAGGTCGCGCACGATCGCGGTGGCCGCGGCGATATGCATCGCCGTGGGGAACGTGTCGTTGGAGGACTGCGACATGTTGACG
>JBKPMF010000083.1:0-9593 GCA_046732015.1 Actinomycetota bacterium | reverse complement strand
TCCTGCGACTGCTCCGAAGCGGGGCGGCCGGGGTGTCGGCGTTCGAGGCGCTCGACCGTCTCGGCCTGTTGGTGTGCTTCCTCCCCGCGTGGGCGGACGTGCGGTGCCGGCCGCAACGCGACCCCTACCACCGGTTCACCGTCGACGTGCACCTCACCACGGCGTGGTCGTCGATGCATCGGATGCTGGATGCCGCCGGCGGCGACGATCCGGTCGAGCGGGAGATGGTCGGGCAGATCGACGACCGTGACGGGGCGCTGCTCGGTGCCCTCCTGCATGACATCGGCAAGACGGGCGAGGGCGGGCATGTGGCCATCGGCGCCCGGATCGCGGCCGAGACGCTTGAGCGCATCGGGGTCGAGCCGGCCACCCGCGAGCTCGCGTCGTTCATGGTGGGGGAACATCTACTGCTGCCCGACACCGCTACCCGGAGGGACCTCACCGACGAGAACCTGATCCTGGACGTGGCGGCCACGGTGGGAACCACGGAGCGTCTCGCGGCGCTGTACCTGTTGGCCAAAGCCGACGCCGAAGCGACCGGACCGGCGGCGTGGACCCCGTGGCGACGGACATTGATCCGCGAGCTGGTGGGGCGGGTCCAGCGCGTGTTCGACCGCGGTGACATGGGCACCGAGCTGGCGGGCCGGCTGACCGAGCGCGTGGACCGGCTGCGCGACCTGTTGATCGACGAACCCGATGACGTCGTTGAGCGGTTCGTCTTCCGGATGCCCCGCGCCTACTTCTTGGCGGTGGAGCCGGCCGCGGCCGCCCGGCACCTCGCCACGATCGCGCCCGACCTGGGCTCCGGAGAGGTCCGCACCGCCGCCGTGGCAACGGAGCAGCCAGGATCGCATGAGCTCCTGGTGGTGGCCGCCGACCGGTCGGGGCTGCTCTCGTGGATCGCTGGGTCGTTGGCGTTAGCAGGCCTCTCGATCCAGGCGGCGCAGGCGTTCACGACCGAGGACGGTGCCGCGGTCGATCTGTTCGAGGTCCATGGGGTCTTCGAGGAGGAGATCTCGGAAGCGCGATGGCGTGCGTTCCGCGGGACCCTGCGCAAGGCCGTGGCGGGGCAGATGAGCTTGGCGCATCGTGTGGGGGAGCAGCGCCGGCGCTACCCCGAGCCTCGATCGGCCCTGCCCGTCACGGTGGCCGTGGACAACGACGCATCGGATTTCTCCACCGTGATCGAGATCGGCGCGCCGGACCGGCCGGGGTTGCTCTACGACATCACGAGCGTGCTCGCCGACCTGCAGCTCGACGTGCACCTGGCCAAGGTCGCCACCTACACCGGCCGGGTGATCGACGCGTTCTACGTCCGAGACGCCCTGGGCGGCAAGATCACGAGGCCTGAGCAGCTCGCGGAGGTGGAAAGCGCCATGCGGGCCCGGCTGGAGAGCTAAGCTCGCGGCATGAGCGACCCCGATGAGGAGCTCCCGGGCCCCCTCGATCCCGATGACGAGCCTTCGCCCACCCAGCCTGGCGGGGCGATCCTGATCGGCCCCGTGCTCGGCGTGATCATCGGCTATGTGGTGTTCCAGTTGCTGCCCGAGGACACGTCGATCTTCGTGGGCCTGGGGATCGCGCTCGTGGTGATCACCCTCACGACGTACATCACGCTCGAGATCTCGCGTCGCCGCGCCCGTCGCGACTAGGGATCCCTGGGGGGGTCGAACGGCCCCCCACCGGTGGGCAAAGTCCCGTGAACGCGGTTCCCAACGGCCTGCCCCTGCCACCGGACCATGAGGCAACCTGGAGTGGTGAAGAACAATTGCATCGAGGAAAGGGGCACGTCATGAACAGGAAGACGTGGGATCGTCTGGTCAGCACCGCAGCGCTGGTGATCGCCATCGTGCTGGTCTTCGCCGGTGGCGCCGCCATCTACGGCGGCAACTTCGGCCGGGACAACGTCACCGACCGGTTGGCGCCCGAGAAGGTGGCCTTCCCGCCGCTCGAGGCGATGACACCGCAGGAGCAGACCGAGGTCGGCGCCTACGCGGGAGAAGCGGTCACGACCGGACCGCAGGCCGAAGCGTTCGCCCGCTACATCCAGGGGCACCTGGCCGAGGTCAACGAGGGCCAGACCTACTCGGAGACGAGCGCGGCCGCGCGTGAAGAGGGGCTCGACCCCAAGGTCGCTGCCGACCTCCAGATCAAGGCGGACACGCTGTTCAAGGGCGAGACGCTGCGGGCCATCCTGCTCAACGCCTACGGCTGGTGGACCGTCGCGACGATCGCGGTGTGGGCAGGCTGGGGCATGGTGATTGCGGGGATCATCCTGCTGGTCCTGTCGATCCTGGGCTTCGTCCACGCCAGGAAGACGAGCGAGACGGTCGTGGTGACCGAGAGCACCCCGGAATACGCTCCGATCAACGCCTGACTCGTCAGCCCCATCCAAGCGAACGGCCGTCCCTCGCGGGGCGGCCGTTCTGCGTTGTCCTACAAAGGACGAAGGATCGACAGCATCTCGCCCAGCTGGGCGATCGAAGGCTCCGTGATGGGGTCGCACACGATGATCACCTCGTCGGCACCGGCATCGGCCATCGCCCGGATACCGTGGGCGATCTCGTCGAGCGAGCCACCCAGGGGCGTCACGTCGGGGGTGGGCGGACGTTCCGTGCCGGCGTCGCCGAGTTGGACGAGGACGCACGCGCTGCGCACGAGCGTCGACGGGTCGCGCTTCGCGCGTTCACACGCCGCGTCGATCTTCGCCGTTCCTGCGGCGAAGCCCTCCGCCGTGTTGCCGTACCAGTCGAACCACGTGTTCCACGCGTCGACGTAGGGCAGGGTCGCCGCCAGCACGCGTTCGCCGGACGAGCCCACCATCAGAGGTATCTGGTTGGAAGGGGCCGGCATCAGCACCGCGTCATCGACCGTGTGCCACTGCCCGTGTGCCAACACCCGTTCGCCGGCGAGCAGACGTCGAACGATGTCGAAGGCCTCCTCGAACCGCGACGCCCGGTGGTCGTAGGGGATGCCGAACGCGTCGAACTCGGTCCGGTTCCACCCTGCGCCCATGCCGAAGACCAGCCGCCCGGAGCTGACCTCGTCGACCGTGGCTGCCAGCTTCGCGAGCACGGCGGGTTCGTGGAAGTTCAGGCATGCGACCAGCGGTCCGAGCTGCACCCGCTCGGTTACGGCGGCGAGGGCGGCCAGCAACGTCCAGGCCTCCCAGGGCCCGCGCTCGGGGCGGCCGTCGTCGCGATACAGGTAGTGATCGCCCACCCAGATCGAGTCGAAGCCCACGGCCTCGGCGGTGCGCGCCATCGCGAGGTACTCGGGCCAACGCACGTCGCGTTCAACCTCGGGGAGTTGGATTCCGACGCGCAGATCGCTCACGACGGGCAGTGTGGCAGCCGGAGGCTGCAGACGGCGACGTGCGTTACGCGCTGGGATCGAGCAGGTCTTCCAAGCGCTTCGCCATCTTTGGGCTCGCGCCTTCATCCTCGTGTTTGAAGTAGGTGAAGACGTCGGCCCCTTCATCCAGGGCCGACCGGATCCTGCCGGCCCACTCCCGGAGTTCCTCGTCCGTGTACTCGGTCTTGCGCAGCCGCAGGTATCCGGCCGGGACCCAGGACAGATCTCCCGCCTCGGGGTCCTTGTCGTCGGTCTGGGCGACGCACCAGGCGATGCCCTGGTCGCGCAGCAGGTCGCGCGCCTCGACCCACGAGGGATGGCGGAATTCCATCGCGAACCGGGGTGGGCCCGGCGGGAGGAACCCCACGAACTGTTCGATCAGCGTCCGGTCGTACTGCAGGTTCGGCGGGCACTGGAACAGCACGCAGCCCAGTCGGTCCCCGAGCAACTTCGCGAGGTCGAGGAAATCGCGGACGTCATCGTCAGCATCCTTCAACCGCCTCGAGTGCGTGATCCGCTGGTTCGCCTTCAGGGTGAAGACGAATCCGTCGGCGGCCTGCTCACGCCAGGTGGTGAGAGAGTTCTTGGTGGGGAACCGGCGGAACGTGTAGTTGATCTCGACGGAGTTCAGTTGCGAGGAGTAGTAGGAGAGCATCTCCCGGTTCTTCAGGCCCTCCGGATAGAACACGTCGTGTTTCCAGCCGTCGTAGGCGAATCCTGAGGTCCCGAGGTAGAAGCTTCCCGTCACGGCGTGCATCATGGCATGTGATGCCCACACCTGAAGAGCGCCTCACGTTCGCCGTGCCCGACAAGGGCGAGGTGAGCGGCGTGTACGCACGGCCCGCCCGGGCGTTCGCCACGATCGTGGTCGCCCACGGCGCGGGCGCGGGCATGGATCACCCCTTCATGAGCGGGTTCACGCGCGCCATGAACGACGAAGGCGCCGCCTCGCTGCGGTTCAACTTCCCGTACATCGAGCGCGGCTCACGATCGACCGACCGCGCCCCCGTGGCGATCGACGCCTGGCGGGCGGCCTTCGAGGCCGCCGCGTCGAGGGCGAAGAAGGGCGAGCCCGTGTGGGCGAGCGGCAAATCATTCGGCGGGCGGATGGCTTCGATGGCGGTCGCAGAGGGGATGCCCGCGGCCGGCCTGGTGTTCCTGGGGTACCCGCTCCATCCACCGGGCAAGCCCGAGCGGGTTCGCGACGAGCATCTGTATGGCATCGAGGTGCCCATGCTGTTCATCGAAGGCACCCGCGATCCGTTCGCCACCGCCGAGGTGCTGGACCCGGTGCTGGCCAAACTCGGCGACCGCGCCACGCTGTACCCGGTCGAAGGCGGCGGCCACTCCTTCGAGACACGGGGCGCGAAGCGCGATCCCCGAGAAGTCGCCGCCGACCTCGCGCCCGTCGCCGCCGCGTTCATGCGCGAGCACGCGGGTCCCTGATGCCTCGCAAGAACCGGCGCGACCCGTCGTACTTCGAGGCGCCCGAGGCCCCGCCGGCACGCGCCGACGGACCGACGTGGGCCCAGGCGCCGGGCTACGAGGTGCGTCACGTCGGCGGCCAGAAGGCCTACCGGTGTCCCGGCTGTGATCACACCATCCGGGCCGGTCTGTGGCACCTCGTGGTGGTGCCCGACGGGGATGTCAACGCCCGTCGGCACTGGCATACCGAGTGCTGGCGGTCGGAACTCCGCCGCCAGGGCCTCTACCGTCCGCCGCCTCCCGGATCCTGACAGACCCCCGGGCTAGGATGCCCGACATGCAGCCCACCAGCTCGACCGAAGCGGAGGCGCCGGTCTCGGCGTGCATCCCGGTGAGCGAGTCCAAGCGTCTGCCCTGCGACCTGTGTGGGCACCCGATGGAACCCGAGCACGCCCACTATCGCTGCCCGAGCTGCCACTACATCCTTCCCTGCTGTGGTTGGTGAGTCGCCGGGGCCGTCGGACCGGCCGGCTTGCCACGGTGTCATACAGCGGCGATATCCTGCCGCCATGACCGACGAGGTGCGCGCCCGGATGTGGGAGTTCGGCGGGCGTCACTACGCACGGATCCTCGATACCTCGGCCTTCATCGAGGTCACAGGCGTCAGCCGAGCCGAATGTCTCGTCCAGCTCCGCCGGACCACCGGTGATGAGGTCACGCTGGTGGTCGAGGCGGTCCCGACCGTGGTGGGGGTGGCCGAGGCAGCCGAGATCATGGGGTGGGACAAGCGGCGGGTGATCACCTACATCGATCGGGGCTCGTTCCCCGAACCGATCACCTCGCTGGCGTCCGGTCGCATCTGGCTGCGCGAGGATGTCGAGCGCTACGCCATCGATTGGCGCGCCAGCCATGCATCGCGCCGAGCGACGAACCCGACCACGAAGCCGGAAGGAACCGCTGCCCTGTGAGCACAGCGGACCGACGCCTGTACCTGATCCGTCACGCCCGCCCCGACTACGACTCGAGCGACCGCACCGTCACGCCTCGCGGTGAGCAGTACGACCCACCGCTGGGCGAGGTCGGACTGGAGCAGGCTCGCTTGCTCGCCGACCGGCTCCAACTGCTTCCGAGGCCGGCGGCGGTCTACACCTCGACGCTGGCGCGCGCCCGCCAGACGGCGCACGCGTACGCCGACCGGGTCGGCATCGACGTGATCGAGCGCGAAGACCTCTGTGAGTGGTTCGGTGGCGCGTGGGAGGAGAAGGACTTCGAAGAGATCTTCGCCGAGCACCCCGAGGCGATCGAGTTGTTCCGCAACCAGAATCCGGCTTGGCACCTCGCACCGGGGAGCGAGGCGGGGGAGGCCTTCCAGGAACGGTGCGTCACCGCGGTGGAAGACATCATCTCGACCCACCCGACCGGCGACGTCATCGTGGTGGCCCACGGCGGCGTGATCAACGCCTACTTCGCGCACATCCTGAAGATCGCCGACCAGGACATGTTCTTCCTGCCGGAGAACACCAGCCTCAACACGGTGGTGATCCGCGGTGACGAGCGCCTCGCGTGGTTCCTGTCGGACGCGAGCCATCTCACCGATCCGGGGTGGTTCGCCCCCCGGCTCGGTGCCGACGATGATGCGGTGGAGGCCGGGGCCTGAACGGCGCCGCCGCCTATACTCGCGCGAAACCGAACGCAGACCGCAAGGGAGCCGATCACCGTGTCCGTCCAGTTCCTGTCCACCGAATGGGCCGAAGCGCTCAAGGCGCACCTCAACGGCAACGACGCGTTCACGCAGGCCGCACAGGGCCAGAACGCCACGATCCAACAGGTGATCACGGGCGGGGACGGCGAGACGCTGTACTGGATCCGGATCGCCGACGCCGCCATCGACATGGGCGTCGGCCAGGCCGAGAACCCCGACGCCACGATCACGCAGAGCTACGAGACCGCCGTGGCGCTGGCCAAGAGTGAACTCTCCCCGGTGACCGCCTTCATGACCGGCAAGGTGAAGGTAGGGGGCAACATGGGCCTGTTGCTGTCCCTGCAGGGTGTGCTGACGCAGTTGCCGGACGCGATGCGGGCGATCGACGTCCAGTACTGAGGCCTCGCACCGAGGTTCAGGCCGGCGGCGAGATCGCCACCGTCACTTGCGCCCGAGCCAGCACCGCCCCGTCTTGCCCCGTCACCTCGGCCTCGGCGAACACGATCGATCGGCCCGCCCGCACGACACGACCGTGCGCCTCGACGGTCCCCAACGCCCCGGCCCGCAGGTACTGCACGTCCAGGTTCACCGTCACGTGGCCGCTGCCCGGTTCGATCGCCGAACGCACGGCCAGACCCGCGGCCGTGTCGGCCAGGGTGGCGATCACCCCACCGTGCAGGGTGCCACCCAGGTTGGCGTGCTCGCCCGAGGCGGCCATCGCGAGGTCGACCTCACCGTCACGGACGTCGAGCACCCGGATCCCCATCCCCGAATGGAACGGCGAGGATGCCATCCGATCGCGGATCTCCTGATCTCGGTCCCATGCCTTCGGCATCCCCACACCCCCTCGGACGCGTAGGTTACCGACGAGGGGTCCTGCTCGTTTGACGGTTGCGGAACCCCCAGGGACAATCCACGCGTGCCGGCCCCCAAGCGCCGGCCGAACGATCCGTACGGAGGGGGAAGCAGCATGCAGAAGTGGTTCCGCACGCTCGCCCTGCCCATCGTCGCGCTCGTCTTGGTGGCCTCGGCGTGCAGCGATGACGGCGGCGACTCGGGCGACAGCGGCAGCGCCAGCGCTGCAGAGGAGTGCACGTCCGACATCAGGGTCGGCGTCGCGCTCGACGTCGGCGGTCTGGGCGACAACGGGTTCAACGACCTGTCGAAGATCGGCCTGGACAAGGCGATCTCCGAGGGCGTGATCTGCGAGTCCAACACCAAGTTCCTCGAGGCCAACTCCGAGGGCACGAACCTCGATGAGAACACGGCCTCACTCGCCGAGGACGGTTACGACGTGGTGATCGGGACCGGGTTCGCGTTCACGCCGGGCATCAACTCGATCGCGCCCGACTACCCGGACACCTCCTTCGGCATCATCGACGGATATGCGACCTGCGGCACGGCGTGCGGGCTCGACAACGATGCCGACGCGATCCCGAACGTCACCGACCTCACCTTCCAGGAGGAACAGGGCTCGTTCCTGGTGGGTGTGGCGGCCGGCCTGAAGGCCACGGAACTGAACTGCGACACCGTGGGCTTCCTGGGTGGCCAGGTCGGACCGCTGATCGGGAAGTTCGAGGCTGGGTTCACGGCTGGTGTGCACGAGGTCGCGCCTGACGTGACGGTGCTCGTCGAGTACATCGGTGACACCACGAAAGCCTTCGACGACGCGACGTCGGGTGAGGCGTTGTCGAACAAGATGTACGACGACGGCGCCTGCATCATCTACCACGCTGCCGGTGACTCCGGGAACGGCCTGTTCAAGGCGGCCGCCGAGCAGCAGAAGATCGCGATCGGCGTCGACTCCGACCAGCACGAGGTCGTTTCGGCCGACCAGGCCCAATGGATCATGACCTCGATGATCAAGCGGGTGGACACGGCCGTCTACGACACGATCGTGGCCGTGGCCGATGGCAAGTTCAAGGGCGGGTTCCAGGCGTTCGGTCTGGCCGACGAGGGCATCTCCTACGCCACGAGCAACCCCGATCTCATGAGCGATGACATCGACGACCAGCTCGAGACCTACAAGGAGAAGATCCTGGACGGCGACATCAAGGTTCCGACCGAGCCCGAGAAATCCTGAGGGGTCGACGGCATCGACACCGCCACGAACGACGGTGCAGGGGCGGGGCGCGCAAGCGCCCCGCCCCTCGTCGTCATGGAGGGCGTGTCGAAACGGTTCCCCGGTGTGCTAGCCAACGATGACGTCTCGCTCGAGTTGCGCGCCGGCGAGGTCCATGCGCTGATCGGAGAGAACGGCGCCGGCAAGTCGACGCTGATGCGGGTGCTCTATGGGCTGTACCCGCCGGACGATGGCCGGAACTTCGTCCGGGGCGAGCAGGTGAAGATCGCGTCGCCTCGCGACGCGATCGCCCTGGGCATCGGCATGGTCCACCAGCACTTCGTGCTGGTGGACCCCTTCACGGTCGCGGAGAACGTCATCCTCGGCATGGAGGACGGGGTCATCCTCGACCGGGAGGGCTCCGAAACCCGGGTTGCCCAACTCGCGGACGCCTACGGATTCCAGATCGACCCCTCAGCCGTGGTCGAGAACCTGTCGGTGGGTGAGGAGCAGCGTGTCGAGATCCTGAAGGCGCTCTACCGAGGCGTCGACATCCTCATCCTCGACGAACCCACCGCGGTGTTGACGCCTGCCGAGACCTCGGAATTGTTCGACAACCTCCGGCGGCTCCGTGACGACGGCAAGACGATCGTGTTCATCAGCCACAAGCTCGATGAGGTCCTCGACATCGCCGATCGCATCACCGTGCTCCGACGAGGGGCCGTGGTCGGGGAGACGACTCCAGGGGAGACCTCGAAGGCCCATCTCGCGGAGATGATGGTGGGCCGACCCGTCCTGTTCCGTCTCGAGAAGCCGCAGGTCGAACCCGGAGAGAACGCGTTGAAGCTCGAGGATGTCCACGGCGGACGCCTGCACGGACTTTCGCTGGAGGTACGACGGGGGGAGATCGTCGGGGTTGCCGGTGTGGAAGGGAACGGCCAGCGCGATCTCGCCGACACGATCATGGGCCTGCGCCGGGTCGATGCGGGCCGGATCGAGCTCGACGGTAAGGATCTGTCGCCGCTCACCACCGAGGAGATCCGCAACGCG
>JBKPMF010000082.1:0-8837 GCA_046732015.1 Actinomycetota bacterium | reverse complement strand
GGCGTCCGTCTTGACGTGCGCCCCGTCCACGATCGTGACCGCTCCGCGCCCGATGACGTGCAGCGTCTGATCGCTGAACACGACGGCGCTGGTGTCCTCGTCGATCCCGATCCCGAGCAGTGACGGAGACTGCGCCACGAGGGCGAGCAGGCGTCCTATCCGCCCACGCTCGCCGAAATGCTGGTCGATCACCAGTCCCGACAGGATCCCCAGCCCCGCCGACAGCTGGACCATCCGGTTCTTCGGCGTGGGTCCGGCGTTGCCGAAGGCCACCATGTGACTCGCCATGGCACTCGCCCCGGCGCTGGTGCCCGCCAGCACCGCCCCACGGTCGTGGGCCAGGAACAGCGCGTCGCCGAGCTTCGTGCCCGCCACCACCTGCGTGAGCCGGGACTGATTGCCACCGGTGAGGTAGACCCCGGTGGCGTCACGGAGCGCCGCCGTCATGGCGGGATCGTCGGCCTCGTCCCGATCGTCCGGTCGTACACCGGTGACGGTGCCGATCCCCAGGTCGGTGAACAGCGCCCGATAGACCTCCGTGGCTTGATCGCCCAGCGAGGACGCCGTCGCGATGACCACCACGTGCCCGTCCTCGCCACCCGCGAACTTCGCGAACCGCGACAGGATCACCTTGTCGCGGACCTTGTCCTCGGCACCGCCGATCACCATCACGGGTCCGGCACCCAACCCGGGCACCGAAGAGAGACTGCGTTCGCCCTGGTCGGTCATCGCAGGGAAGTGTAGTCCCGGCGGGTGGCCGAACCGAAGAGCGCGCCGGGGTTCACGGCCGCGTCAGGAAGAGCGCTTCGTGCTCGCCGGCGTCGACGAGCCCGTCGATGCCCTCGGCCACGTACACCTCGAACCCGAGGGCGTGACGCACCGTGGCGTCACCGGGTTCGGCGCGATCGGTGAGCTCCGCACGGAGGGCGGCGCCGTCGGCCACCAGCCGAACCCGGGCGTCGGGGTTGAACCGTCGTGCGGCGGCATCGCTGCGAGCCAAGGCCTCTGCAGCACGGTCCGTGAACTCGAGCATCTCCTGGATGGTACGAGGAGAGGGCTTCAGCGAGGCCCGAACGGGTCGCCGACCGATGGTTCGCCGGGCGAAGGGTCGCGGGAGTCGGTTCCCCAGAACCAGGCTCCCACGCCCAGGCCCACGAAGACCCCGATGATGCCCGCCCCCACCGCAACGGCCGGCAGCCACACCGCGGCGATCACCAAGGTGAGGGTGACGATCGCGGCTCCCATCTCCCACGCGTCCAGTCGGTGGTTCATGACACCCTCCTGATCGGTTCGGGCCGTGCCCTCGTGCAGCCGGCGACGCGCTCTCCCGCGCCGATCAGCCTCGACCCCAGCAGCTGCCGGAGCCTCCCCGGCCGCTCCCGGCGATGTCCCCCGTGCGCCCGGAGATCCTCGGCGCGGATCTTCCAGAGCTCCGGCGCCGTCGGTCCCAACATGTGCGGCACTCTGTCCACCTCCTCACTCGGAATACGTAACCGTTCATAAGCTTTATATCGGTTTCATGTGTAACCAGTCAAGTGGATTTCGGAAGTTTCTTGCGCTATGATGGCTGCCATGGGTGAGCGGATCGAACGGACGACCGTCATGAGCACGCCGTGGGGACACGAGGACAGCGGGGTCAACCCGGCGCCGGGCGAACTCGAAACCGTTCGCAGCTTCTTGTCGCTGCACGACCACGCCCCCGGCATCGACGACAGCTTCCCGCCCACGCCCTCCACCCTCGAGCGGTGGATCCGCGATCGAGGCCTGGTCGATGCGGGCGAGCCGATCACGGACGAGGACCTGCTCTGGGGCTTGGAGGTGCGCGAGGCGTTGATGACCAAGATCGACGAGAACGCCGGGGCGCCTCGGGACCACGACGCGGTCGAGCGCCTGAACCACGCCGCGCAGGACACCGGCTTGCAGCTGTGCTTCGGATGCGACGAGAACCGGTTGCACACCGAGGTCGGCGGTATGCGCGGCGCGATCGGACGCGTGTTGGGCACCGCGTTCCTCGCCGACCTCGACGGCTCGTTCCATCGGTTGCGGCAGTGTCAGGACCCGACGTGCACCGCGGTCTTCTTCGACCACAGCAAGAACCACTCGGGCAAGTGGTGCTCGATGGCGGTGTGCGGGAACCGGAACAAGGTGCGCAAGTTCCGGGAGCGTGAACGAACCGCGAAGGGAAGCGAAGCCGTCGGTCCGGGGGTCCCGGCGCGGTGACGACTATCGAGCTTCCCTTGATCGGGGCCGGCGGCGAGCCCGTCGACCTGGCCCGGACCCTCAATTCCCATGGGTTCGCCGACCTCGCGCCCATGGCCCTCGACGAAGCGGCGCTCCTGCTCGAGTGCACGATCCGGGTGCCGGGCGGCGCACCGCGCCGCGTCCGGATCGGCCAAGGCTCGCAGGGGAACGCGCGGGTCGAGGTGTTGGGGCGCCGGCCAGGCGCTCGCGCGCTCGAGGCCATCCGCACCACGTCACGCCACGTCTTGCGGCTCGACCAGGATCTCTCGGCGTTCTACGACCAGGCTCGCCAAGATCCCGACCTGGCGTGGGCCGTCACCGGCGCCGGCCGGATGATCCAGAGCCCGACGGTGTTCGAAGACGTCATCAAGACCGTGTGCACCACCAACTGCACGTGGTCGGCCACCGTGCGGATGGTCAACGCCCTGGTCGCTGAACTCGGCGACCCGGCCACCGGAGGCAGCGGCCCGCTCACCAACGCCTTCCCCACCCCGGACGTGATGGCCTCGGCCCCCGAGGCCTTCTACCGCGACGTGGTGCGCGCCGGCTACCGCGGCGCCTACCTGATCGAGCTCTCGCGCAGGGTGGCCTCGGGTGAGGTCGACCTCGAAGCGCTGGCCGCCGGCCCCGATGAGCGCTCCGACGATGAGGTGGAGCAACAGCTTCTTGCCCTGCCGGGAGTCGGGCCCTACGCCGCCGCGCACATCATGATGACGATCGGCCGCAACTCCCGGCTGATCCTCGACTCGTGGACCCGGCCCACCTATGCGAAAGCCCTCGGGCGGACCAGGCCCGTGTCCGATGCCGCGATCAGGCGACGGTTCCGTCCCTTCGGCGAGCAGGCGGGGTTGGCGTTCTGGCTGTTCGTCACGCGCGACTGGGTCGACTAGCGCTCAGGTGAACGGCCCGGGACCCGATATCTGAGAGAGGTCCAGGCTGGTCGCTCGGCCAAAGGGCTTCCCGGCCAAGGGTTGCCCCGGCTCGGTGAGCGGGGGCATACTGCCACGGGCCGCCTGGCCCACTCCGTGAAAGGAACGACCGAACGATGAGCGTGCCGTTATGGCGTCCACGCGCCGCGCTTCGAGGCTGGTTCCGCGCCCCGCGCGCCGGCTGTACCGCTCCTGGCATGCAGAGCGTCGAACGCTCCGCCAGGGCTTGGTCGCGCTCACCCTCAGCACGCTCGCATCTTTCGTCGCAGGCCTGACGCTCGCGTCGATCACCGGCACCCTCGCGAGCCTCCCCGGCCTGCTGGTCCTGATCCCCGCCGCGGTGGGCATGCGCGGCACGATCTTCGGCGCTATCGGCGCCCGCCTGGGAACGGCATCGGCAGCCGGTACGTTCGAGGCGAACCTGCGCCGTGGAGGCGTCCTCGCGCAGAACGTCGAGGTCTCGTTCATCACGACGTTCACGTCGTCGCTGTGGCTCGCCGGCCTCGCGAAGCTGGCGACCGCCGCGTTCGGCGAAGCATCGATCTCGTTCTGGGATCTGGTCACGATCTCGGTGGTCGGCGGATTCCTGGGTTCGATGCTGATCCTGATCGTGACGCTAGGGCTCTCGGTGGTGTCCTACCGGCGCGGCTACGACCTGGACTCGGTGGCCACGCCGATGGTGACGGCGCTGGGCGACATGTGCACCCTGCCCCTGCTGTACCTCGCGACGTTCCTCGTCCACAACGACGTCCTGAACGCCGTGGTCGCGGGCCTGTGCATCGTGCTCTGCGTGCTGGCGGCGGTCCGCGCATGGACCACGCGCGACGCGCAGGTCCGGCGGATCGTGCTGGAGATGACCGCGGTGATCGCCTTGACGCCGTTGCTCGACATCGCCGCCGGCGCGCTGTTGCAGGCGCGCGAGCCGGGACTGGAGCGGCTCGCCGGGCTCTACATCCTGATCCCGCCGTTCGTCTCGCAGGCGGGCGCCCTGGGCGGCATCCTGTCCTCACGCCTGTCCTCGAAGCTGCAGCTGGGTGTCATCACCCCCAGCGGCCTGCCCGAACGCCCCGCGGTGCTGGACGCCTCGATCGTGGTGGTGCTGGGGGCGGCGATCTTCACGTTCATCGGCGTGGCAGGACTCGGCCTCGCCGATCTGTTCGGCATGGCGCACCCTTCACCCCAGCAGATGGTGGGCGGCACGATGCTCGCCGGACTGCTGGTGATGCCGCTGATCCTGGCGATCGGCTACTACATCGCGGTGCTCACATCTCGGTTCGGACTCGATCCGGACAACCATGCGGTGCCCATCATCACCAGCGTGATGGACCTCACCGGGGTCGTCGCCATCTTCGTCGCTATGTCACTATCGGGAGTACCCATCCATGGATGACCAACCCAAGAACGTCAAAGACCTGCTCGTCGAGCTGAAGGACGCGTCCGAGCTCATGGTCGACCTGGCCTACGCGGCCGTCTTCTTCAACGACGAGAAGGTGGCGCGCGAGGTGGGCCGGCTCGAGCAACGCATGAGCGAGCACCTTCGCCGCCTCCGCATCATGGCGATGCTCGCGGCCCGGAGCCCCGAGGACGCCGAAGGGATGGCCGGGGTGCTGTGGATCGCCGATGCGATCGAGGAGATCGGCGACGCCGCCTCCGACATCGCGCGCGTGGTGGCGGCCCGCCTGGGTATCCCCGACGCCCTGCGCCCCGACCTTCGCCACGCCGACGAGATGACGGCCCGGGTGAAGGTCCGTCAGGACGCCCCGGCGGGAGGGCAGACCCTGCGCGAGCTCTCGCTCCCCACCGAGACGGGCATGTGGGTCATGGCGATCCGCAGCGGTCTCGACTGGGAGTTCGACCCGGGTCCCGACGACGTGGTGAGCGCCGGCGACGTGCTGCTGATCCGTGGGCCCGAGGAAGGCGTGAACGAGGTCCGCGAGCTCGCGGGCGCCCCGCCGATGCCGCTGGCACCCGACGACGACACCCCGGCCTTGTCCGAACTGGACCGGGCGGTCGACATCCTCGTGGAGATGAAAGACCTCGCCGAGGCCGCGGTGGGCATGGCCTATTCCTCGCTGCTGTTCAACAACCGCTCGCTCGCGGCCGAGGTCGGCACGCTGGAGGCCCGGAGCGACCAGCTCCACGACGAGCTCGAATCCTGGGTCCTGCGCGCGGCCCCGGAAGCGCGCGATCCCGACGAACTCCGGGGCCTGTTGCGCCTCGCCGCCGCGAGCGAGTACATCTGCGATGCCGCCCGCGACATGACCTGGTACGTCGAGCAGGGCGAGCCGCTGCACCCCGTCGTGCAGATGGCGCTGGAAGAGACCGAGGAGACCAGCGCCGACACCACCGTGCAACCGGGGTCACCGGCCGCCGGCCGATCCCTGAAGGAGCTCCGCCTGGAGACCGAGACCGGCATGTTCGTGCTGGCCATCCAACGAGGTGCCCGCTGGATCTATCGTCCACGAGGCACGTTCGTCCTCCTGGACGGCGACCGGCTGATCTCGGTAGGACCCGAGGAGGGCGAAGAGGCCCTGTGGGCGCTCACGGGCGCGCCGGTGGCCGCCGAGCTCTAGCCCCGGCGTTCGAACGCCCAGCATCCTTGTACCGCCTCGGAACCTGACCTAGCCTGCCCTCATGGACGCGTACGTCTACCTGCGCATCGAGCCTGGATCCATGTCGACGGTGCTCGCGGGGCTCTCCTCCAAGTCAGGGGTTCGCCGCGCGATCGCGGTCGTCGGGGACTGGGACGTCCTGGCCCACGTGGAAGGGCCGGACCTGTCGACCATCGCCGTGCAGGTGCTCTCGGAGTTCCACCATGTCCAAGGGGTTCAGCGCACCTTCACGGCCCCGGTCGTCCCGCCCGACCGAGTCGGGATCGCCGGCTGGGGGGCTCCGCAGGCCCCCGCGATCATCGGCGACGCCTGCTACGTCCACATCCGGGCACAGGCCGGGGCCGCCGGCGGGATCGCCGAACGCCTCGGGGAGATGGCGGACGTGTCGGGGGTCGCCGTACTCGGCGGGGCGTACGACCTGATGGCGTGCGTCGCCCAGCCCTGGGAGGTGGCGAGCGGCGTGGTGCTCGAGGAGATCCACTCCCTGCCCGGCGTCATCTCGACGAATACGTTGGTCTCGGTGATCTACGAAGAGCCCGAGGAAGACCGGGACCAGTTCTCCGCCTGGACCTAGGCGTCAGTTCGCGCTGAGCGGGATCTCCCGTACACCCGCGGGCAGCGAGAAGCGCACGCGCTCCTCGGTGAGCGTCACCTCTTCCACCCGGTCGAACCCTCGCTCGGCGAGCCAGCCCAGCATGCGGTGCACGAGCCAGTCCGGCGCGGACGCGCCCGAGGTGAGCCCCACCGTGGAGGCGCCATCGAGCCAGGCGGGATCGACCGAGGTCTCATCGTCGACCAGGTGGGCCGGGGTGCCGAGCTCGGCGCTGAGTTCGGCGAGCCGGTTCGAGTTGGAGGAGTTCTTCGAGCCGATCACCAGCACGACGTCGGCCTGGGGGGCCACCACCTTCACGGCGTCCTGGCGGTTCTGGGTGGCGTAGCAGATGTCGTCACGGGGCGGCCCCTCGATCGCGGGGAAGCGTTCCTGGAGGATGCCGACGATCTCGTTGGTCTCGTCGACGCTCAGGGTGGTCTGGGTGAGGTAGCGCAGGTTCTCGGGGTCGGGGACCTCGACGGTGCGGGCCTCGGCGGGCGACTGGACCAGGATCGTGCGCTCGGGTGCCTGGCCGCTCGTGCCCTCGACCTCTTCGTGGCCCGCATGGCCGATCAGCACGATCGTGCGGCCGTCCTGGGCGAATCGGCGGGCCTCGACGTGCACCTTCGTGACGAGCGGGCAGGTGGCGTCGATCACCTCGAGATCGCGGGCCGCCGAATTGGCGTAGACCTGCGGTGCGACGCCGTGCGCGGACAGGACCACCACGGCGCCCGCCGGCACCTCGGTCTCTTCGTCGACGAAGATCGCGCCCTTGGATTCGAGGTCGCGCACGACGTGCAGGTTGTGGACGATCTGCTTGCGGACGTAGACCGGAGCGCCGTGCTTGGCGAGCGCGCGCTCCACGGCGTCGACCGCGCGCTCCACGCCCGCGCAATAGCCTCGAGGGGCCGCCAGCAGCACGGTGCCCCCCGCCGGGGCGACGTTCGCGGTGTCCATGGCTCCCATGGTAGTGGGCATGGTAGCCAGGTCCTGTGTCGATCCATCGGAGATGACCTCAGGTCACGGTTCGGTTGTCGTATGTCGGTGGGCTCCCCTAGGGTGGTCGGGCACGACACGGACCGTCCGGTCCGCTCCTCCCCGGCGCGACGATGCGCAACCTCCTTCCCAAGGTTGGTGTGCGCGTGCCTGCATGCGCCCGGGAGCCGGGGCTCGGACACCGCGGTCGTGCGATAGGTCACACAGAGATGGATACCGACCCACAGGAGGTGATGTTCGCACCCACGACCTACCGCGGGGACGTCGGCGCAGCGGTGAAGAGTTCACCGCACAGCCGGACGACCTGAGCGCAGCGGCCAGTTCCGCTCACTGCGGGGGTGACTCGATCTATGACGTTCCGTACCCTTCGGCGCCGCCGCTTCCCGGCCGCGCTGGCCCTAACCGCCGTGCTCCTCATCGTCCCCGCCGCATCACATGCGGGTGCCGCTACACCCGGAGCCGGCTACTCCGAGGTTCCGCGCAAGGTCTGCCCGATCGACTGGCGCGAAGGAACCTTCCACGTCAAGAAGCTCATCCGTTGCGCCGCCGCGCGTTGGACCGTCCCGGGCGGGGCCACCAAGGCCCTGGCCATCGCGAACCGCGAGTCCAACTTCCATCCCCGCGCCTACAACAGCTACAGCGGGGCCGCCGGCATCTATCAGCACCTCCGTCACTACTGGCCTGGCCGGGCCCGTGCGTACGGATTCCGGGGCTGGTCGGCGTTCAATGCGCGCGCCAACATCATGGTCACCATGCGCATGGTGCACCGCGGTGGTTGGGGCCCCTGGGGGGGCTAACCCCCACTGACCGGACCGCCCGGGCGGGGCAGCCCCAGCACCACGCCTCGCACCTCGTCCAGCGAGGTGGCCACCACGGTGGCCCCGGGCGCGTCACGGTCCGACACGATGCGCATCCCGTGGAACCGCTCACGGGCGAGCGCGATCAGGTCTTCGAACGGACCGAACGCCACCATCACGTGGGGCCGTTCGGCATCGATCTGGTCCAACGCACCGCGGAGGTCGGTGGCGCCCGGCGTGAGCTCCCATTCCGCCGACACCGTGGCGCCCTTCAATGCCATCAGCGATCCATCGTCGGACGCCACGCACAACACCTTCAACGCCCGGCACATCACAGCCACCGCTTCTTCCACTTGAACCAGGCGTACAACCCCAGCGCCGACCCGATGATCGTGCCGATCGCGAAGACGTAGCCGAACCGCCACTGGAGCTCGGGCATGTTGTCGAAGTTCATGCCCCAGACGCCGGCGAACAACGTGGGCACCAGCAGGATCGTCGCCCAGGCCGTCAGGCTCTTCATCACCTCGTTGACCCGGTTGGCCGCCTGCGCCACCCGCAGTTCCTGCAGCGACGTCAGCAGGTCCCGGACGTTGTCGAGCAGTTCGTCGGCCCGGATCACGTGGTCCACCACGTCGCGGTAGTACGGCGCCAGTTCGTCGCCCGCGAGCTC
>JBKPMF010000081.1:0-9042 GCA_046732015.1 Actinomycetota bacterium | reverse complement strand
GGGTGTACGAGGTCGGGATGGGTGGCCTCTGGGATGCCACGAACCTCGTCGCGGGCGACGTCGCCGTCATCACGCCAATCGGACTCGATCACCGCGAACTGGGTTCGACGATCGCCGAGGTGGCGCATGAGAAGGCCGGGATCATCAAGGAGGGCAAGATCGCGGTCGTTCGGGAGCAGGAGACCGAGGTCCTCGATGTGCTCCAGGCCAGGTGCGACGACGTCGGTGCCGCGATGCTCCGGGAGTTCCGCGACTGGGAGGTCGAAGATCGTCTCCTGGCGGTGGGCGGCCAATCGTTCCTGTTGCGAGGGGTGCACGCCAGCTACGAGGACGTGTACCTGCCGATGTTCGGGGAGTACGCGGTCCGGAACGCGGCCGCAGCGATCGTCGCGCTCGAAGCCTTCGTGGACGGCCCGCTCGACGACACCTCGATGCGCGCGGCGCTTGACGGCGTGCGCTGGCCCGGCCGGATGGAGATCGTCTCGCGCAAGCCCACGATCCTGCTGGACGGCGCGCACAATCCCGCCGGGGCCGAGGCGCTGGCCACCGCGCTGCGGGAGTTCTTCAGCTGGGATCGTCTCCACCTCGTGGTCTCGATCAGCGCCGACAAGGACGTGGCGGGCATGGTCCGGCCGCTGGCCGCGCTCGCCGATGTGGCGCACGTGGCGCGCAACGAGAGCGAACGTGCGGGTGATGTGGTCCCGATCGCCGACGCGTTCGGCGCCGAGGGCAAGCAGGTCGTGATCCATGCCTCGGTGGCCGAGGCGATCGAGGCCGCGCAGGCCGATGCCCTGCCCGGCGACCTCATCGTGGTGACGGGCTCTCTGTACACTGTCGCCGACGCCCGCCGGGCGCTCGGAACACCTTCGTAGGAGCCCGCTTCGTAGGAGACGCACGACATCATGGCGACCGAATCCACCTTGCTCATCGTCAAGCCCGACGGCGTGGCACGCGGCCTGGTCGGCGAAGTGCTGCGGCGTGTCGAGGCCAAGGGCCTCACGATCGAGGACATGAAGTTGTTCACGATCCCGCGCGAGGTCGCCGAGGAGCACTACGGCGAGCATCGCGACAAGCCGTTCTTCGGCGAGCTCGTGGACTTCATCACCGGCGGGCCGGTCGTGATCGCGAAGATCACCGGCGACGACGCGATCACCTGCTGGCGAACCCTGATGGGTCCCACGAACCCGGTCGATGCGCCGCCCGGTTCGATCCGTGGTGACTTCGCCACGCTGATCGGCGAGAACATCGTGCACGGCAGCGATTCTCCGGAATCGGCCGCCCGCGAGTTGAAGCTCTTCTTCGGGGCCTAGCACCCAGGAGCCCGTCATCATGCCCGGGATGCAGGACGCCTTCGACCGCATCGGCGCCGCCCTCGAGCATCACCTCGAGTCCTCGCACGCCGCCGGCGCCGTCCTGGCCGTCACCGATCGCGAAGAGATCCTCGGGGTCGCCGTCCGAGGCATGGCCGACGTCGCAGCCGGTACCGCGGTCCGACCCGAAACCCGCTTCCAGATCGGCTCGATCTCGAAGTCCTTCTCCGGCATCGTCGTGATGCAGGAGGTCGAAGCGGGCCGGCTCGATCTGCACGTGAGCGTCAACGAGATCCTCCCGTGGCTCGAGCTGCCCGAGCCGTTCGGCCCCATCACGCTGCACCACCTCATGCAGCACACCGCGGGCCTGGCGATCGGCGAGGAGGACGCGCCCACGCTCGCCGGCGCGCTCTGGCTGCTGCGCGGCGTGCCGCCCACCACCGCCCCGGGCGAGCGGTTCTGGTACTCGAACGACGGCTGGAAGATCGTCGGTGCCTGCCTCGAGCACGTGACCGGCATGCCGATCCACGACCTGCTCGCCGAACGCGTGCTGGGACCGCTGGGGATGCGTGACTCGGTGGCGTTGATCGATGACGCCGAGTACCTGCGCACGGCCGTGGGGTACGTGCCCACCCGATGGGATCGCCCGCCACAGCTCCGACACCCGCTGTCGCCCGCCGACCGGATCGTCTCCAACACCGCCGACGGCTCGATCGTCTCCACGGCGATCGACATGGCCGCCTACGCCAGGCTGCTGTTGGCGCGCGGCGATGTCCCCGATGGACGAGGCGGCCGCATCCTCAGCGACGCCGGGTTCTCATCGCTGACCGAGGATGGCGTCGACGACGGGGAGGGAGGACGCTACGCCTACGGCCTGTGGCAGGAGGAGGTGGACGGCCACCGCTGGATCGCCCACAGCGGCGGCATGGTGGGCTACACCGCGTTCCTCGCGGTCGCGCCCGACGACGGACTGGGCGTGGTGATGCTGCAGAACGGGGGCGGCGCCAAGCACGGCGTGACCTCGTACGCGTTCTCTGCCGTGCGGGCGAGCCTCGCGGGATCCGAGCTGCCCGATACGTGGGGCCCGCCGGCGGCGACCGAGATCCCGAAGGCGCAGGACTACGTGGGCCACTACGAAGGTGACGACGGCCGAACCCTCGACGTCCGGGCCGCCGAGGACGGGCTCGCCGTCACGATCGGGCCGATCGACGTCCGGCTCGAGCGGGATCCGCTGATCGCCGAGGTGGGTGATGCCTTCCTCGTGGTGCACGAGGCGCTCGATCGGTTCCCGTTGGAGTTCACGCGAGGCGCCGACGGCGCCGTGGTGGAAGCGTTCCACGGCGACACGTGGTTCCGCGGCGCGGCCTACGCGGGGCCGGAACCCGAGCCGCTTCCCGAGGCCTACGCGGCCTATCCCGGTTTCTACCGCAACGATGGTCCGTGGGGCCCTGTGATCCGCGTGCTGGCTCGCAAGGGAGCCCTCGTGTTGCAGTGGCCCTACGAGAGTCCCGAACGGGGTTCCGACACCACGTTGATCCCGCTGGCCGACGGGTCGTTCGCGGTCGGGGCCGAGCGCGATCCTCGGCGTGTTCGGTTCGAGGGCGACACCTACGACGGGAAGGCGGCCGCGATCGTCGTCAACAACGGCCGGTGGTACCGCTCGTTCGAGCGCTGAGGCTATTCAGGCGTCGTCGCGGGCCTGATCGAGGAACGTCACGATCTGCGTGATCAGCTCGGGGTTGTCGCCGAACATGCCGGTCCCGTGCCCGTCGCCGCTCACGATCACCGGGTCGATGCCGAGCGTCGCGGCGAGCGACCTCGCGTCCGAGACGTAGGGCTCGTTGCTCTCGGCCGCCGCGATCATGACCGGGATCGTGTCCCGCAGGTCGGCGGCCGCGTCGCCGGCGTTGAAGACGAGCGCCGGAGCCGACAGGCTCACCAGCGCGGTGGCGTCCAGTTCGCCGGCCATGGCGATCGACAGCGAAGCCCCGAGCGAGGCGCCCAGCAGGACGATCGACTCGGCGCCGGTGTCACGCGCGTAGTCCACGACCGCACGCAGGTCGGTGGGTCGATCGTCTTCGGGGCCGCCGGTCGAGTTCCCCACGCCCCGAGCGTCGTAGTCGATCACGCGCCATCCGGCCGCGGCCAACGGCTCCACCAGCCGGTAGAACCCTTCCTTGGTCCCCGTGTCGCCGTGCGACATGATCGCGACGTCCGGCCCGCTGCCCATCTCGATCGCGTCGAGCTGTTCTCCGTCGGGCGTGTCGATCGTGACGGGCGTCGATCCTTCAGGCGGTTCGGCGAGGGCGCGTCCGCATGCGGACAGGACCGTCGTGGCCACGAGCAGCAGGACGAGCGGGGGAAGCACGACGCGGCGCATTATCCGCGGACGATACCCGCGCGGTCGTGCCTCGGAGAACCCCCGCGACAGGAACGTCACACGGCCGTGACGGTTACGGCACCGGGGGGAGCAGCGGCACCAGGAAGGCGAGCGCGATCGCGAACGCGCCGCCCAGGAACGCCGCCAACGTCAGGCCGCGCGCACGCCACGCCGCAGGCAGATAGACGAAGAGCAGCCAGCCGCCGAACCCACCGATCGCCGCGGTGATCATCACCACGGCCGATGCGCGGAACATCGCCGTGTCGGTCCGGGGAACGTTCTGCAGGCGCAGCAGGTCGCGACCCACCGAGGCGATCGTGCCCAGCTCCAACAAGACCAGCCCCACGGCCAGCGCGACACCGATCGCGAGATGGAGCAGTAACCATCCGAAGGACGTGCTCCGCCAGCGCGGACGAGCGGAGGACTCGGCCTCCTGCGAGGGTCCGTCGGGACGCGGTGGGTAGGATCCGCTCACGCCAACGCGCGGAACGCGACGGTGGCGTTGGCGCCGCCGAACCCGAACGAGTTGGACAGGGCGAGCGTCACATCCAGCTCCCGCGCCTGATTCGGCGTGATGTCGAGATCGCAGTCGGGGTCGGGGGTGGTGTAGTGGATCGTGGGTGGGATCAGCCCGTTGGCGATCGCGAGCGCGCAAGCGGCGCCCTCGACCGCCCCTGCGGCGCCGAGCATGTGGCCGGTCATCGACTTGGTGGAGGAGACCGCGATCGTGTGCGCGTGGTCGCCCAACACGGACTTGATGGCCGCCGTTTCGGCGGCGTCGTTGAGCGGGGTCGACGTGCCGTGGGCGTTGACGTAGGTGACCGCGCCTGGCTCCTCGCCGGCGTCGGCGAGCGCCCAGGTCATGGCGAGCGCCGCGCCGGAGCCCTTCGGGTCGGGTGCGGTGATGTGGTAGGCGTCGTCGGAGGCGCCGTAGCCGGCGACCTCGCAATAGATCCGGGCCCCTCGCGCCGTGGCGTGCTCCTCGCTCTCCATGATGAGCGCGCACCCGCCTTCGCTGAGCACGAACCCGTTGCGCTCGGCATCGAACGGGCGCGAGGCCGTCTCGGGATCGGGATTCTTCGTGAGCGCGGTCATCTGCGCGAAGGCTGCCACCGTGAGCGGGATCGTGGCGGCTTCGGAGCCACCCGCGATCACCAGGTCGCTGTACCCGTCGCGGATCAGCCGCATGGACTCGCCGATCGCGTGGTTGGACGAGCTGCACGCGGACACCGTGCAGTAGTTGGGGCCGGTCAGCCCGAAGTGCATCGCGATGTGGCCGCCCGCGGCGTTGGCCATGAGCATGGGCACCATGAACGGCGACACGCGTCCCGCGCCCTTCTCCCGCAGCACGTCGTGCTGGTTGAGGAGCGTCTGGACGCCGCCGATGCCGGTGGCGTAGATCACGGCGCCGCGATCGGAGCGGACGTCGGGTTCGCCCGCGTCGGCCCAGGCCAGCTTCGCCGACGCGATCGCGTACTGGGCGAAGGGATCGGTGCGCCGAGCTTCCTTGGCGTCCAGGTGGTCGGTCGCCACGAAGTCGTCCGGGTAGCCGGCCACCGAGACCGGCAGGTCGGACGTGTCGAAGGCTTTGATCGTCTTCACGCCGTTGCGGCCCGAGGACAATCCCTGCCAGAACTCGTCCACGCCGGTGCCGACCGGCGTGACCGGTCCGATCCCGGTGATGACGACCTTGCGGCGTTGGCTCACGGTTCCCCTGTCAGCGACGCCCGATGAGGGCGACGGCGCTCAGCTGCCCAGCTTGCCGGCCACCAGGTCGACGGCCTGGCCGACGGTCTTGACCGACTCCATCTCTTCTTCCGGGATCTCGATGCTCCACTCTTCCTCGAGGGCCAGCACGGCCTCCACGAGGTCGAGCGAGTCGGCGTTGAGGTCCTCGGCGAACCGCGCGTCGGGCACGACCTGTGCCTCGTCCACGGCCAGTTGCTCGGCCAGGACCTTCTTCACCCTGGTTTCGATCTCAGCTCGATCGGTCATGCGCGTTTCCTCCTGTGTTCCCCTCCGGTTCCGCCCAGGCTAAAGGGCGGAACGCCATCCGACACGATTCACGCGGTGAGGCCACCATCGACAGGGATCACCGCGCCGTTCACGTACGACGCTTCTTCCGACATCACGAACCGCACGACGGCCGACACCTCGTCCAAGGTGGCGGTCCGCGCGATCGGGGTCTGATCGAGGTAGTAGTCGCGCGCTCGATCGTCCAGATGCGAGGTCATCTCGGTGTCGACCAGGCCCGGGCAGATCGCGTTCACCGTGATGCCCTTGCCGCCGATCTCGCGCGCCAGCGACTTCGTGAGCCCCAACAGCGCGGTCTTCGAGGCGGCGTAGACGGTCTGCCCCGCGTTGCCGCGCAGCGCGACGGCGCTCGAGAGGTTCACGATGCGGCCCCACTTCTCGCGGAGCATGCCGCGCATCGCCGCCTGGGAGCAGAGGAACGCGCCCTTCACGTTGGTGTTCATCACCTTGTCGTAGTTGTCCATCGAGTACTTCAACAGCAGACCGTCCTGGCTGAACCCCGCGTTGTTCACGAGGCCGGTGACGTTGCCGACCTCGTCGCCCACGCGACGGAACGCCTCCTGCACCGAGGCCTGATCGGTGGTGTCGAGGAAGACGGTGAGTCCGGGGGTACCGGCGCTCTCGAGGGCGCCGAGGGCTTCCTTGGCGGCGGCCTCGTCGCTGCGGTAGCCGATCGCCACCGTCCACCCCGCCTCGGCGAGCGCGACGGCGCACGAGCGACCGATCCCTCGGGTTGCGCCGGTGACGACGGCCACCTTCGAGGTGCTCATGCGGGGCTCTCTGCGGTCCACCGCACCAGCGTGGCGCCCCACGTGAGTCCGGCGCCGAACGAGGTGAACAGGACCAGGTCGCCCGGCGTGATCCGTCCCTCGCGCCAGGCGTGATCCAGCGCCACCGGGATCGAGGCGGCGCTGGTGTTGCCGACCTCGGCGACGTCGGAGATCGCTTTCGCGGGATCGATGCCCAGGCGTTCGACGACGGCACCCATGATGCGGGCGTTCGCCTGGTGGGGGATGAGGACGTCGATGTCGTCGATCGAGAGCCCTGATTTCTCCAGCAGTTCGCGGGTGGCGGCTCCCATCTCGGTCACCGCGCGCTTGAAGACCTCGCGGCCGTTGGGCATGCGCACCGTGTGATCGTTCGCCGCGACCGTGGCCTCGGAGGCCGGGGTACGGGTGCCGCCCGCGGGCATCCAGAGGATCTCGGCAGCGCTCCCGTCGGCTCCCAGGACCGCGCCTTCGAACCCGGGGGTCTCGGAGGCGCGCACCACCGCGGCGCCGGCACCGTCGCCGAACAGGATGCAGGTGCCGCGGTCGGTGTAGTCGAGGATGCGGCTGAAGACCTCGGCGCCGATCAGCAGGATCGTGTCGGCCATGCCGCTGGTGATGAAGGCGTTGGCCGACGACAGGCCGTAGGAGAAGCCGGCGCACGCCGCGTTCACATCGAACGACGGACAGCGCACCCCCAGCTTCTGCTGCACCCAGACCGCCGTGGCGGGGAAGATCGTGTCGCCGGTGATCGTCGCGACGATGATCATGTCGAGTTGCTCGGGCGTGACGCCCGCGGACTCCATCGCGCGACGAGCCGCTTCGACCGCGAGGTCCGAGGTGTCCGTGCCTTCGTCGGCGAAGTGCCGGGCCTCGATCCCGGTGCGATCGCGGATCCACTCGTCGTTGGTCTCGACGATCGTCTCGAACCACGTATTGGGCACGAGACGGGGCGGGAGCGAGGAGCCCACGCCGGCGATGGTGGCGTAGCGGGTCACGGCGCCGAGGATACCGCGGCGGCGGCCGCCTCGGGAGTGCCCACGGCCAGCGCCGTCGCCCCCGGGACCACCCGTTTCGCCATCTTCGTGAGCACGTCGCCGGGGCCCGCCTCCAGGAAGGTGGTGGCGCCGGCGGCGGCGAGCGCGTGCGCGTCGCGCTCCCACAGCACCGGTGAGACGACATGGCGCCCCAAGAGGTCCTTCAGCTCAGCGGGGTCGGTCACCAGCGTGCCGCTCACGTTCTCGGCGATCGGGAAGGCGGGCCTGCGGAGCTCGATGTCGTCGAGCATGCGCAGGATCGGTGCCACGGCCGGTTCCATCAACGGCGAGTGGAAGGCACCCGCCACGTTGAGCCGGATCGCGCGGATCTTCCGTTCCTTCGCGAGCGCCTCGGCCCGCTCGATCGCCTCGACGCTGCCGCTGATCACGACCTGGGCGGGGGAGTTCTGGTTGGCGACCAGCAGGACGCCGTCTTCGCGCGCTTCGTCGCAGAGGGTCTCCGCGGTGTCGGTGTCGACCCCGATCAGCGCACTCATCGTTCCGGGCCGTGCTTCGCCGGCACGTTGCATCGACTCGCCCCGCACCACGACGAGGGCGAGCGCTTCGGGGAGCAGCATCGTTCCGGCAGCCACCAGCGCCGCGAACTCACCCAAGGAGTGGCCGGCTGCCCCCGCGAGGCGCTCCGAGCGGAGGCCCTCAGCCTCCAACACCCGAAACGCCGCCACACCGCACGCCAGCAATGCCGGCTGCGCGAACTCCGTGGTAGCCAGGGCATCTGGGTCATGACAGCCGTCGACGATGTCGCGCTCCATGGCCTCGGACGCCTCTTCCATGACCGCCTGACCGGCGGGGTGGGTGGTCCATGGATCGGCCATGCCTTCGAACTGGGACCCCTGCCCCGGGAACACCACCGCGAACGTCACGAACCCCTCCTCGGATACCCGCCCGATCGAACCGTGGAAGCCTACCGGTGCACAGGTGTGTCGGTGAGTGTGTCGGTGCCGTGGTTTCGCCCTCGCGAAGTTGCCAGGGGGGTGCCCCTCCTGTTGAATGACCTGCGAGTCCCATCATGGCCGAGAGGATTCAACGATCTTCTTCTCCCACGTCCAAGAACCAGGGGACGGAGGGTGTACTCGGGTTCCTTGGTCGCGATATGGCCGTCGACCTCGGTACCGCGAACACGCTGGTGTACGTGCGTGGACGCGGTGTCGTGCTCAACGAGCCGAGCGTTGTCGCGATCAACACCCTCACTGGGGCAATCCTTGCCGTGGGTGCCGAGGCCAAGCGCATGATCGGCCGCACCCCGTCGCATATCCAGGCCGTGAGGCCGCTGAAGGACGGTGTGATCGCCGACTTCGACGTCACCGAGAAGATGCTCCGGTACTTCATCCAACGTGTGCACAAGCGTCGCCTGCTGGCCAAGCCGCGTGTGGTCGTCTGCGTCCCGTCCGGTATCACCGGGGTGGAGCAGCGCGCGGTCGAGGAAGCGACGATCGCGGCGGGTTCCCGTCGCGCCTACATCATCGAGGAGCCCATGGCGGCGGCGATCGGTG
>JBKPMF010000080.1:0-6924 GCA_046732015.1 Actinomycetota bacterium | reverse complement strand
CCGCTGCAACGAGTCGCCGTAGACGCCCACCACCTGGATCACCTCAGGGCTGAACGAGCGGGCCACGTCGTCGAGCTCCCGCAGCCACGCGACCTTGTCCGCGGCCGGAACCGACGCTGCCGCGCGCTGCACCCGGTTCGTGTCGGGTCCCTCGAGGGTTCGCAGATCGACGACGTCACCGCCCTCACCGTCGCGCAGCGCGGCACTGGCGGCTTCGGCGGCCTCGAGCAGGGCGTCGCGATCGAGCCGGTTGGAGTACGCGTAGCCGTACGACGTGCCGTGGGTGACCCGAACGCCGGCGCCGCGATCGAGACCGGTGGTGAGTTCCTCGACCTTGCCGTCGTCCAGGCGGATCGACGTGTTCGTGATCTCCTCGACGAAGACCTCGGCGAACGATCCACCGCGCCGACGCGCGGCTTGGAGCACCTCGTGGACGAGCGAGCGATCGAGCATGACCCGCGATGCTACTAGTAGTCGTCAGGCGGTGCCGCGGGGGCGATCCGATGCGCCCCTCCGCGCGAATCGGTGCAGTACAGTCAGCCACGCGAACCCGGCCTGGACGCAGCAGCGACGAGCGCCGGCGGGTCGAGAACGAGCCGGAACGAGGCCAGGACTTGAGGGAAGTCACGCGGGCGATGCGAACCAGGTTCACGGTGATCACGGTCCTGCTCTTCTCGGTGCTTGGTGCCGCCTGCCGAGGCGAGGAGGAACCACCCACCTTCTCGTTCTCACCCATCTCGCCGCCGGTCACCGGGTCCGTGGGCACCGGGGTGACCGGACCCACGACCGTGACGGGCCCGACGGGCGCGCCACCCACGGGATCGCCGGGCGTCACCGGGGCGGTCAACACCGGCACCGCTTCGGTCTCCACCACCGGCGTGCTGACGACCCAGGTGACGTACACCACGCTCGCATCGCCGGCGATCTGGGCCGTACCCCCGGGTGGGATGGCGCTCAACTGGACCGCCACCCGCAACCAGACGCTGGGCATCTCCGGAGCCTCGTTCACCGCGCAGCAGCCCACCGCTCCCGAACGGGTCCTGCAGTTCTCGGTCCAGGGCCCGGACGGCCTCGTCCTCTTCCAGTCGAGCGCGGGTGAATGCTTGGTCACGATCACCCCGGCCCTCGCCAACCAGATGGGCGGCACGTTCCTGTGCACGAACATCCAGAGCGATGACGGATCGATCACGGTGAACGCCCAGGGCTCCTTCAGCGCGGCGGGGTAGCGCACGGACGCGCCGGCCGGCCACGAGCGTCGAGATCTCCTGTGGCTCCTCGCGCTGGTCGCGATCCTGCTCGGGTTCTTCCTGTGGCCAACGTTCGCCTATCGCTGGCCGTTCGGCGTGGGGCCCGACGAACCCGTGTACCTGTGGTGGGCCCGCGTGGGCGCCGCCCAGGGCATCTCGGTGGTGGGCGCCCGGCCCGGTACCCCGGCGTTGATCCCCACGGTGGCCGGGGCCCTGCACATGGGGCTCGTCCCGGCCTTGGCAGGACTGCAGTACGCCTTGGGGGCCGCGATCGGGGCCGCCACGATCGCGCTGGTGCGTGGGCGTTCGCACGGAGGACGGCCCGGATGGCTCCTGGCGGGGTTGTTCGCCGGCATGTTCGGGGTGCACCTGGCGGGCGGCTACCTCGCGAACCTCGCTTACGCGCTCCCCTTCATCGCGGCCGCCGCGGCCTTGGCGCGTCGAAGCCGACGAGGGGCGATCGGCGCGGCTCTGCTGCTGGGCGGCGGCGGACTCTCGCATCCCCAGTTCTTCCTCGTGGGCGCGTTGATCCTGATCGTGTCGGCCGCCATGGCCTGGATCCTCGAACCTGAGCACGGGTGGCGCTCGGACGCTGGCCGCGTGCTGGCCGCGCTCGGCGGCGGCGGCACGGTCGTGGCCGCAGGCCTGCTGTCCATGCTGATCGGACCTCCGCAGCTGTCCGTCGACACGTCGAAGGACGGGTTCCTGCGCCGAGCCGGTCTCGCCGACGCGTTGTACGACACCTACAGGTTCCGGTTCCGGGAGAACGTGCGCCGGTACGCCCCGTGGGTGACCCTGCCGCTGGCCGCCGTCGGAACGCTGCAGGTGCGCGGGTTCACGCGCCGGTTCCTGGTGGCCTGGCTCGTCTGCACGATCATCGGTGTGCCGTTGGGCATCGCGACGGGTTGGTTCCCGCCCGAGCGGCTGATGACCTTCGGGTTCGCGCTGCCGATCCTGGCGGCCCTGGGGGTGACCTGGGTCTGGGAACGCACCGAACCGCGACGGTGGCTCACCGTGGTGGCGACGGGGATCCTGGTGGCGCTGTTCGCCGTGCCCACGATCGATGCCCAGCGCGATCAGCAGACCTTCATGTCCCCCGAGGACCTGACCTCGGGCGCCGAATCGGGCCGGATCGCCGCCACCCTGCCGCCCGGCACGCCGTTGGTGTTCGTGGTCGACGACCTGGATGCGTCCGCGACGTTCCTGGCGACCCACGTGGCGAACATCGCGCGGGCCACCGTCCCGCCGGACCGCGTGCAGGACGTGCACGTGTTCGTCGGGCGGGTGCCCGACTATTTCCTGGGCCGGCCCACCGTGAAGGGCGCCGAGGAGTACGACGCCCTGTCCGAGATCACGCTGGCCGATCTGCCGCCAGGTCCGCGTGCGCTCTTCGTGGTGCGGGAGTTCGATCGCGATCCGGCCGCCTTCGCCGACCCCCACCTGCACGCCTGGACCGATGCGGTGTGGAGCGACGTCCCCGCGCCCCGGTCCTTGGATCCGCTGCCCGGCGAACTCCGCGCATCGGCACCATGGCCGATCGCGGGCGCGACCGTGGCGATCCTGGCCCTGCTCTGGCTGATCGGAGCGGGGTGGGCCTCGTGGACGTTCGGCGATCCGGTGGCGGCCGCCGCCGCGGCGCCGGCGTTCGGCGTGGCGACCCTGACGATCGTGGCCCTCGCCCTGGAGCGGATCGGGGTGCCCCTCACGGGGTCATGGGGTCCCACGATCGCCTGCGTCCTGGCGGGCCTCGGCGGGTATGCGCTCCGACTCCTCCAGGGGAAGGCGCGCATGGATCCGTCGTCGCAGATCGACCAGTGACCAGATCACCATCACGAACATCACCGGCGTGACCACCCAGTGCCCGAGCCACAGGTTCAGGTTGAAGGCATCGGGATAGCGAAGGGGTTCGGTCGACCACTGCGCCAGCGCGAGGGCGGCCCCCGCCGTGATCACCGTGGCGCGAGGCGCGCGGGGCAGGAGCCACACGACGGGGAGGGCCCACACCACGTACCACGGCAGCAGCACCGGCCCCAGCAGCATCAGGAACACCAACGACCATCCGATCGCCGCGGTGAGCTCCTCGATCGCATCGCCCGCGGACGACCGCGCCGCCACCGTCCTGGCCAGTTCGATGATGCTCACCAGCAGGGTGATGGCGAACCCGACGCGCGCGAGCCAGCCCAGCGTGCCGAAGCTGAAGAAGTCGACGACCTTCTCGACGAACACCGACGGCGCGAGCCATCCGGTGTGGCCCGCGAGCTCGAGCATGCCGAGGGTGGGGTCGTGGGTCTGGAGGTAGGGCAGCCCGAACACCAGGCCGATCCCCACCGCCAGCCCGGCGTGTGAGGCGAACGCCCGCATGCGCTCACCCTTGGGCCGTCGCGCCACGCACCAGACGATCACCAGCACCAACGGCAGCACCGCCGTGGCTTTCACGAGCGCGCCCAAGGCGAGCACGGCCACCGCCCACATCTCCCGGCGCGATGTGAGCAGCGCCACCGCGCCGATGATCGACAGCGCCACGAGCACGTCGTTGTGACCGCTGCCCACCGCCAAGAAGAGCACCACCGGGTTGAGTCCGTACGCGGCAGCGGCGAACGTGACGCGCCCAGGACGCACCCGCTCGGCGGTCACCAGGATCATCGCCAGCGTCGCCAGGCTCGCCAGCACGGTGAGCAGTCGATAGGCCGTCACCTGCGAGGAGGGCGACGTGGTGACGCGCGCGATGCCGCCCGACAGCGAGGTGAACAGCGGGCCGTACACCGCGGGGGTGTCGACCCATTTCGGGCCCACCAGCGGCCATAGCGAATCCCCGGCGAACTCCACGGGGGTGTGGACGTAGGGGTTCTGGTGGTAGATGCCCACGATGCGGCCGTAGAAGGCGTAGGAGTAAACATCGCGGGAGAAGAGCAACGGCAGCAGGAAGACGGCGACGTGATAGGCGACCGCCAGGACGGTGACGGTCCGTAACGAGATCGTGCCCCTGTAGGCCTCCCGCAGGACCATCAGGAACCCCACGACGGCAAGGATGGTGGAGGCCACCCCCGCCGCGATCAACCAGTTGCCCGTCAACGCGTCGAACCCGATGAACTTCGCGAGCCAGGTGAACGGACCCTGTGGTTGCGCTCCCTGCGGCAGCACCGGCTGGAAGGGTGAGCCCGGCGTGGCGGCGAAGGTCGCGCACACGACGAACCCGATGACCGAAACGATCACGGCCCGGGTCGCGGATGCGGTGGCGGGGCGGCGGGGTTGCACGGTGGTTGAACGTACCACCGCGAGCCGCCCCGTTGGGTGGCTCGCATCGGGGCCGACACCCCTTCTGGCCTGGGCGTTTCCGCGCTTCAGGCGGGGTCGCGCCCCGACGCCCGCGGACGTTCGAACCGGCCGAAGATCGCCACCAACCCCACGAGGATCAGCGCGGGAACGACGATCCACAACGGGCGTTCCAGCCACCACCTCGCGGTGCTGTCGTGGTCGTGACCGAACCCGAGCGGCCACAGCAACAGCACCGCCAATAGGAACGCGGTCATGTGCCACAGGAACAGCGTCATGATCACGCTGTTGACCGCGATCGTCGCGGCCCAGACGCGGGTTCGCTGCAGCCATCGCCCCAGCGCCGGCCGCAGAAGCATCGCGGCCCCGATCGACCAGATCCCCCCCAGCAGGAAGCACACCGTTGGTGGATAGGCGTTCGAGACCCGTTCGACGTCGGTGCCGAGCAGGCTCTTCGGGTAGTGCCCGATCGCGGGGAACCAGTCGAAGCGCGCCTCGCCCGCCCAGCGGAACGCGTCGGGCGTGGTCAACACCACGAGACCGACCAGGCCCACCACGAGCATCGACCAGAACACCGCCCGGGGCCAACGGAGCATCGACCCGTCGCCGTAGAAATGCCCCAGTTGGTGCGGCAGCAGCAGGACGAAGGCCACGTTGGCCCACCGCACCAGCGGCTGCTCGAAGCCGAAGCCGATCACGTCGCAGACCACCGCACCCGCCACCATGACGGCCGGCACCCAGAGGCCGAACCGCCGGTGGAGCGCGATCGTCCACGGCGCCAGCGCCACCACCCCCAGATAGACCGCCAAGAACCACAGCGGACCGAACGGCACCGTGGCTCCGGGTGGCAGGACGCCGCGAAGCAGCGTCGTCTCGCCCCACAGCGTGGGGCCGGCAGGCGCCCCCGTGTCGGTGAGGTGCAGCACGACCAGGACCACGGCCCATACCGCGAAGAAGACCAACGATGGCCGCAGCAGCCGAGCGGCCCGCGATCGCACGAACGCGCCACCGGTTTCCCCGCGTTCGCGCATCGCGGTGTACGTCACGTAGTTCGAGAATCCGCCGACGAAGAAGAAGATCGGCATGACCTGCAGCAGCCAGGTGCCGGCCCACAGGTAGGACGTCACGCCGACGGCGCTGGTGGTCCGGATGATCCCGCCGTCCCACCAGATGATGCCGATGAACCAGTGGCCGAAGACGACGGCCAGGATGCTGATCCCGCGCAGGAAGTCGACGACCCGGTCACGCGTCGCGGGCGTCCGTTCGACGAGGTCGCTCAGGCTGGTGGCCACTCGGAGCATCGTGGCGCACCCCGGCGGGCGACTCCAGCATCGCGGGCGAGCCGCCCGGCTGCGATACTGCCCCCATGACGAACGGACCCTGGCCCGAAGACGAGGTCGACACCGGCACTGGGAACGTTCCCGACCGCGCGGTTGGTCGCAACGATCTCGATCGCTTCGACGATGGACCCGACGCCACCCCGGCCGGCTCCAGAGGCGTATCGCTCGCGATCGCCGGGGTCTCGGTCTCCTTCCACGTGGTGCTCGCCTGGTTGCTGGTGGCCGGGATCTACGTCTTCCTGACGATCTACGCGTTGGTGAAAGCCTTCGGCTCCGCCCCCGATGCACCCAACGCCACGGTCGTCGTGCTCGGCATCGTGGGACTCGTGACCGGACTACTCGTGCTCTTCGCGGTGGCCGTCGGTCTACTGGGACGCGCGGCCAGCCCGAAGAAGCGCCGCCACTAGGCCGCCACTAAGAAGCGTTCCCGACCGGGGTCTCCCGCTCCTGCGCGAGATCGCCGCCACGTCGCCAGCGGGCCACGAGGTCCCTCGCCGGTTCGAAGGCCAGCACGAGGACGATGGGCGCCAACACGTAGTTCGCCCATCGGGCCGTGAGCTGGAACGCATCGGGGAACGTCACGGCGTCGGCCGCGAACAACGACAGCATCGCGAGGACCGACACGACGAGCATCGTGCGACGGGCCAGGCGCGGCAGCGCCCAAGCGACCGGTAACCCCCACGCCACGTACCACGGCAGCAGCACCGGACCGAACAGCATGACCGCCAGGAACCCCCATCCCCAGGATGCGCCGACCTCCTCGGGTTCCAGCGGTGAACCGGGCGATGCGCCACGTCCGACACGCGCCGCCACGATCGCGATCACGAGGACGGCACCGATCAGGATGCCGGCGAACACGATCCGGACGGCATCGCTCGCGAGGTTCCCGGCAGACGCCGAGACCGCGTCACCGATCCGCTCGATCAGGACGCGCACCACCCGGGCCGGTGCGAGCCAGCCCTCATGGTCGGCGAGTTGGGTCTGCCCCAGCGTGGGATCGCCTCCTCGCAGGAAGGGCAGCGCGGTGATGATCGCCAGACCGATCGCGGTGCCCAGGTGCAAGG